>JAFUPZ010000100.1 GCA_017472545.1 bacterium
GCCCATTCATCAATCCATTCACCCATTGTAGATGAAGGTGTGATAGGGTAGATTGCTGATACTTCACTCAACGCATAAGCGACGTGAGCGGCAGCATAGTTGCCATCAACTGTAATTGTTTTTCCTGGCATAATATTTAACCCTCCTTATTTATGCTAACTTAATTACAACTGTACCCCTACATGATAATACAAACATACGTTTTGACCAAATTTTATGAGTGTAAATTTATGTTACAATTTGTGCAAAATTTAACCTGTTGGGTAAAATAAATTTCTTCTTTGTTGTTGTATAAAAGTGTAGTAGGATTAATCATGTTTATAAATTTTTTAACCCCTAAAATTTCAAATATAAATACAGTGCCAAAAGTTGAAAATTCGCATAACAGTAAACCTGTTATGCAGTCAAAGCTTTCACCTTTGACTGCAGATACTGTTTCTTTTACAGGTAAAGATAAAGTAGTCAAATCTGTTGTAACTGGGGCTAAAAAATCAACTATAACCTTGTTGGATATACTTGGTGTTCAGTATGAGATGGATGGCCCTCGTTATAAAGAGTTGTCTAAGGCATATCATAGGGCTATAAAAAAGGCTTGTGATAAATTATCTGATCTTGGTTATAAATATGATGATACTTATAACTCTCAATCACCAGTTAAATCTGCAGAATCTTACAAATCAAAAATACAACGTTCTAAAAATGTTACCGTATTAGACCCAATTAGAGGGACTATTTACAATAAAGATTTATATAACTTAGATTCATTTACTGAGTTTTTAAATGTAATGCGTGAAGAATTTGGATATGTTCCGTATAAAACTGATGTGCCACTTGTAAAATTATTGAAACGTGGTTATATTCCAACTGTTGAAGATTTGCAAGACTCGTCTAAGCTTGTGAAAGTTGCAGATTTGGATTTTAGGTTAAATAATGGTCAGCTTGATGTTGACAATATGCCAGAAAGTTTAAGACATTTTGTAAGTAAACCATTAAAATCTGGTTTAGAAGATATTCAGTTAAGATTTATTAGAACTTCTGATATTAACGTACCAAGTCCTGTAACTCATGAATTATTGATTATGTTTGGACCAAATTCAACGTTGGCAAAACATCAAGAACATCGTGATGTTTATCAATGGGTAAGGCTTTTTGATGAGATAGAGGTGCCATTGGAAGAAACATCTATTGAGACTCATTCCGGTAAGGCTCTAACATATATGGATAGAATTACTGAAATGTTTAGAGGTAAGGTTTCTCAAAAATTGTTTTTAAACGCAAAAAATAAAGATTGTTTAGGTATTAATGCAGAATCTGTAATTGCATTTACAGAGGAAGATCTTAAGTTGTTTAGAGGTTATTTTGGCGGCTTGAATGATCGCTTACGCTCAGTATATAGATCAAAGGGTAGAAGTCGTGAAGTTCTTGAAATGAAAGAACGAGATATGGAGCGTATTGCAACAATACAATCTGCATTGAAAGATACTATTAATTTCTACAATTTCAAAGCAGGTTTACCATTGATAACAGATTAAAAAAATCCCTCTCTTTCGAGAGGGATTTTTAGTCTGCATTTCTCTTATTGAGCTTTTGCAAATGATTCGTTTGATCTTGATTTGATTTCTGAAACAACTTTGTCGATAAATTCATCAACAGTGAATGTTCCAACTTGACCAATACCACGAGCACGAACTGCAACAGAGTTTTGTTCGATTTCTTTATCACCGATTACGCAAACGTAAGGGATTTTCTTATCTTGTAAACTTTCTCTGATTTTGTAGTTCATTGATTCTGATCTGTCATCAAGATTTACTCTAATTCCAGCATCACGCATTTTTTTGTAAACTTGTTCAGCAAAGTCAACGTGTTTTTCGTTAGAAATTGGAACGATATTTACTTGAGTTGGAGCAAGCCATGTTGGGAATGCACCAGCGTAATGCTCAATTAAGATACCATGGAATCTTTCCATTGAACCGAAGATTACTCTGTGAAGCATCAATGGAGTTTTTAATTGACCATCTTTATCTTGGTATTTAATGTCAAATCTTGCAGGTAGGTTGAAGTCTAACTGAATTGTTGCACACTGCCAAGTTCTACCAATAGCATCTTTGATTTTGAAGTCGATTTTTGGTCCGTAGAATGCACCGTCACCTTCGTTGATTTCGTATTCCATTCCACGTCTTTCCATTGCTTCTTTTAAACCTGCTTCAGCTTTGTTCCAGTTTTCGATTTCACCAACGTAGCTTTCTGGTCTTGTTGACAATTCAACTTCAAATTTCATACCAAAAATGTCCATTGTATCTGCTACAAAGTCGATAATTGCGTTGATTTCGTCAACTAACTGTTCTGGTGTACAGAATATGTGAGCATCGTCTTGTGTGAAACCTTGAACACGTGTTAAACCAGATAATGCACCAGATTTTTCTTTTCTGTATACAGTACCTAATTCAGCCATTCTTAATGGTAATGAACGGTAAGAGTATCTGTTTGCTTGGTAAATCAAAATGTGGAATGGGCAGTTCATAGGTTTTACTACGAATTGATCGTCAGAATCTTCGTCTTTTTGTATAAAGAACATGTTTTCTTTGTAGTGATCCATGTGACCAGAAATTTCCCATAATTTTGATTTAGCAATTTGTGGAGTTTGAACGATTACATAACCGCGTTTTCTGTGTTCACTTCTCCAGTAGTTTTCGATTTCTTCTCTTACAACACCTAGATTTGGGTGCCATAAAACAAGACCGCCACCTAATTCTTCTCTTGTTGAGAATAGGTCTAATTTTGTACCAAGTTTTCTATGATCACGTTTTTCAGCTTCTTCAATGAAGGTTAAGTAAGCTTGTAAATCTTCTTTATTCCAGTATGCAGTTGCGTAAATACGTTGTAACATCTTGTTCTTTTCGTTACCACGCCAGTAAGCACCTGCAACTTTTAATAACTTGATTGCGTTAGCTTTAATGTAAGATGTGTTTGGAAGGTGTGGACCTGCACAAAGGTCGTTAAATAATGCATTACCATCTTTGTCTTTTGTGATGTACAAAGTTGGGTTGTCGTTTTTGTGCTCTTCTAAAAGCTCTGCTTTGTAGATTTCACCTTCTTTTTTGAATTCTTCAATTTGAGCATCTACATCAGGAATAACGTATTTTTCGAAAGTTAGATTTTGTTTGATAATCTCTTTCATTTTTTCTTCGATTTTAACAAGGTCTTCTTCTGTGAAAGCATGACCATCAGTTAAATCAAAGTCGTAGTAAAAGCCGTCTGCGGTCGCTGGTCCTATTGCTAACTTTGCAGATGGGAACAGGCTTTGAACAGCTTGTGCCATGATGTGTGAAGTTGAGTGTCTAAGGATACTCAAAGTTTCATTGTTCTTTTCCATTTTTCTTCTTCTTTCTATCCTTTTGGGTTATTGTAAATCTTTTCGGCAACGCCGTTTCAGTCAAAACATTTGAAAGAATTATTTACCCCAGGGCGGATCCCCTAAACTAAACTAATAAATTCATTATAATACATAAATATAAAATGCAATAAAGAGTTATTTGTTAATAATACTTTGGGCAACAATGTATCCCGTTGACCAACAGTTTTGTAGGTTAAAACCTACACAAAATCCGTCAATATCAAGTACTTCTCCGCAGAAATATAAGTTTTTATGTTGTTTATTTTCTAAAGTTTTTGGGTTTACTTCTTTTAAATCTACTCCACCGCAAGTTACAACTTCACCGTCAGGAACTTTTCCTGTTATTGTAATTTCAAAATTCTGGAGTTTGTTCATTATTTGATTTCGAGTGTTTCCATTAATCTTATGACAAGGTGTTTCTGGATTTATTTGTAAATCTTCTAATAACCAAATTGCAAAAGATTTTGGAACATATTGTCCTAATAAATTTTTTATTTCTTTTTGAGAATTTTTATTTAATTCATCTTGCAAGTCGAAATTTTCAACTAGCTTTAGTGAAAGCTTGTATGGGAATTCATCTCTCGCTTTTAGAGATGATATTTTATATATAAGAGGTCCTGTAATACCTCTGTGAGTGAATAAAATATCATCAGATTTTATGTTCTTAAATCCAAGTGCGGTGACGTTTTTTAGGCTGACTCCTGAAATTTCTGCAAAGTTTTCTTTTGTGGTTAGTCCAACTAATGCTTGAGTTGGAGTTATTATATTAATATTTAGTGGGTTAAATATTTCGAATTTTGAATGTCCACCAATAGCCACTACTACAATATCAAACGCGTAAATTGATTTGTTTGTTTTTAGTTTATAACCGTTAGTTAATTTTTCGATTTGTTCAACTTTTTCTTTAATAAATGTAGCGTTTTGGATTGATTTTAGTATTTTTGTTTTAACATCTTCTGATGAATTTGAGATAGGAAAAATTCTGTTATCATCTTGCGTGTATGTTTTTACCCCTATTTCATCAAAAAATGCAAGGGTGTCAGAAGTGCTGAACTTTGAAAAAACTGAATATAAAAACTTTTCACCTCTAGGGTAATTTTTTGCTAATTCTTTAAAATCAAATTCTGCGTGGGCTAAGTTGCATCTACCACCGCCTGTTGGTAGAAGTGTACGTAAAAACTTTCCACCGTCAAAAATGCTTACATCATACCCTGCTTTTAATAAATAATACGCGCAAACGCATCCTGCAGGTCCAGCGCCAATTATTGCTATGGAATTACACTTCCTTTTAGAAATCGACTCTTGTTCCATATAAAAATACCATTTCAGGGTTTTCTAAGTCGCTATGCATCTCGACAATGTTTTTGTGTAAAATTGGGTGAACAAAATCTGAATTTAATTCCATCATTGGAACAAGTGTAAATGCTCTTAAATGAACATATTTGTGAGGAATTGTTAGATTTTCCTCGTTAATAATATCTTTGTTATAGAACAATATATCTATATCAATTGTTCTATCTTGGTAGTCTTGACCTTCTTTATGTTCTCTTCCTAATTGTTTTTCTATTCTTTGGCAAACTTCTAATAATTCTTTTGGTGAATATTTTGTCTTAGCTTCAACAATAGCGTTTACGAACCACGTTTGTGTGCTCATATTCCAAGGTTCAGTTTCGTAAAAAGCTGAAGTTCTTACTATTGTAATATTTTCGTCAGCACCAAGTAGACTTGCTGCTTGTTGCACGTAGCCGATTCTATCACCTTTATTTGAACCTAAACTTAAATATACTATTGCCATACTTAAATTTTATAAATTTTTGTAAATTATGTCAACATGTTGCATTCTTTGTTGTAAAATTTTCTTGTTATGGTTACTTATTCAATAATTTTAATAATACTGTTAATACTTTTGATTTCTATTTTTAATGAGCTATTTTTGTACGGCTTATTATCAACGTTAGTATTTATAGTATTATTGCCGTTTTATTATATTGTTCGTGTATGTAATGGGAAATTCCTTTATGGCTGGAAAGAAAAGTTAGGATTTTTTAAAGCTCCTAATTTAGGCGATAAAGTTATTATGTATCATGGGGTGTCAGTCGGAGAAGTTATTGCTCTTGAAAATGTTATTAAAAAGACAAAAGAAGAGTTTCCAGAGTATAAACTTGTTGTTACTACTGGTACTAAAACAGGACAAGATATTGCTAAGAAAAAGTATGCAGAAGTTGCGGATTATGTTACTTATTTCCCATTTGATATTCCGTTCTGTGTATATTCTTTCTTGAAAAAAATAAATCCAACTGTAGTTTTAATTGCAGAAACAGAATTGTGGCCAGTATTTTCTTATTTTTGTAGAGCAAGAAATATTTACTTATATACGATTAATGGAAGAATGTCTGATTCTACTTATAAATTGTACAAGTTACTCACATTCTTTTTTAGACCAGTACTTTCAAAATATACAAAAGTCCTTACTCAAAGTGAGATTGATAGACAGAAGTTAGTTTCTGTAGGCTCTCCTGCAGATAGAACTTTTGTTATGAAAAATTTGAAATTTGATGTTAAAAAATCTTCAGAAACCGTTGATATTGGACAGGATGGTTATAGGGTAATTATTGCTGGTAGTACTCACAAGGGCGAAGACGAAATTATTTTAGATATTTTTAAGAATAAACATCAAAAATATTCAGATACTAAGTTATTACTTGTTCCTCGTCACATGACTCGATTACCTCAAATTACTCCGATTTTGGATTCTTTAGGCTTAAATTATGGATTCCGCTCTAAAGAGGATTCTTTCAAAGATAAAGATGTAATTATTTTAGATACAATGGGTGAATTGAGTAAAATGTATTCAATTTGTTCATTTGCGTTCATCGGTGGTAGTTTCAATAAAACAGGGGGACACAATCCTTTAGAGGCTACTGTTTATTCAAAACCGACAATTACTGGGCCTTCAATTCATAACTTTAGAGATATTTATTGGTTATTATCTCAATCAAATGCAGGTAAAATTGTTAAGACTCCTGCTGAACTTGGGGAGTATATAGAAAAACTTTTGGCAGATAGTGAATTTTATGCTCAAGCTTGCAAAGATTGTGAAACTATTTTCCAAGAGCAACAAGGTGCATTGGATATAGTTATAAAAGAATTAAAAGATGTATTAAAATAGCTATCGTTGGCTAATTAATCTTTTTGATTCTTCTATTAGAAAATCTTTTCCAGGTTTAATCTCTATGAAATCCCAAGCTAGATGCTTGTCGTAGCTATAGTTTTCTGTAGCATAGTAGTTTGTGTCGATTTTATGTTCTTTTGCTGCTTTTTTGAATGCTCCAAGCTTGCCGCCAAGTTTGTATACGTCAATAACAAAGTCTGTTAGTTTGTCATCTCCGCGTGAAAGTAAAGCTTGGTAATAATCCCATTTTGCACTTGAAATGCTTATTTGAACGCCAATTTTATGTAGTTCTTTTTTAAGATAATTAGATTTTTGTTCAAGTGATTTTTCATCTTCTCTTCCGAACCATTGAAATGGAGTATTGGCTTTTGGTACAAAAGTTGAAACCCCAAATGAAATATCAAATCCTTTATATTTCTGTTTAATTCGTTTTGATAAATTAACAATTTCTTCAATGTCTTCTTGAGTTTCGGTTGGAATTCCTATCATTCCGTAGAATTTAATACCTTTTAGTCCACAATCTCTTGCAACGTCTATTGCCTTATAGATTTGGTCTTCTGTTAAATTCTTATTGATAACTCTTCTAAGTCTTTCGCTACCAGCTTCTATCGCCAATGTAAGGTTCTTTTGTCCAGCTTTGACAAGAGTATTTACAACTTCAGGGATAAATGAATCTACCCTTAGTGAAGATACGCTCATTTCGATTTCTTCACCGTTATCTATTTTGGTTTCTATGTATTTGCAAATATCTTTAAACCTTGGATGTGCAGTAATTTGAGCACCAAGAAGGGCTAATTTTTTTGTATGTTTTAGTCCCAAATCTATAGCTTCTATGATTTTTTCGTATTCTACAAATCTAATAGGCAAATTTAAGTAAGATGCTAAGCAGAATCCACAACGATTAGCACATCCGCGTTCAACTTCAAGGATGAATGTGTTTGGGAAAAATGCGCTCTCGCTAATAATTGGAGTGTAAATACATTCTGTTAGCTTTCTTGTTATTTTTTTTACTGATTTGTTGATTGATGGAACATAAACGCCTTCAAGTTTACTAATTTCTTCCAAAATTTTGCTTTTGGGTAGGTCTTTTAGTTTGTGACAAAGTTTTGTAGCCTCTAGATTTACCCCTTCTCCATCACCAATAATCATAAAGTCAAATATTTCTTTGTATGGTTCTGGGTTTGAACTTATTACAGGCCCACCAGCAAATATAATTGGGTCAGTGTCTTTGCGGTCTTTTGCTTTTAGTTCAAATTTATTCCATTCTAAAAATTTGAATATTGCCATAAAATCCATATCAAAGGTAAATGACATGGCGATAAGGTCGATTTTATCGCGCATTATTCTGGTTGTTTTTGTGTCGTCGTAAACTCTTTCAATATCGATACCGTCAAGCATATCTATTGCTCTATATAGCCACAAATACCCCAAAGATGACATTGCAAAAGATTCTGGTCCAGGAAAATAAAACCACATATTAAAATCGTAGTCTTTTTTTATCGGTCTTTCGTATAGAAAAGTTTCTTTACTCACCTGCATTACCTGTTTCTTTTTCATTAATAGGGGTTAAGTACAATTCATCAATTAGTACGCAAATTGTAGCTGCAATTGCTGGGGATAAGATTACACCCCATACTCCAAGAAATTCTTCAGCAACAAATAAAGCAACCATAATATTGATTGGGTGGAGTTTCATAAACTTGCCAAATAAGAATGGTCTTATTACGTAGTTTGAAATTTGTTGAATTGCTAAGAATAAAAGTACTGCAATAACAATTTTTGTCCATCCGAGAGGAAACGCGATTGCTACTAGTACGGCAATTGCGATTGCTGGTCCTAATAGTGGAATAATTTCACAAATACCGGCAATTAGACCTAAAAGGATTGGGTATTCTATACCGAGTAATGCCACTTCTAATGTAACCATAACACCTACAGTAATCATAGAAAGAACTTGAGCTCTTACATAATTACCTACTCTTGATGTGATGTTAAATAATATTGTTCCTGCTTTTTGTTTTAAATCAGGTGGGAAAAACTCTAAGAATTTTTCCTTTAGGTAATTTTTATCAACAAGGATATAATATATGAACATTGTCAAAGCTAGTGTTACAAATATTGTCTGTGCAACTGTCATAGTTATATTTAAAGATTGATTAAATACGTTTTGTGCAATGTTTGAAGTTGCTTCGGTTAAATTCTGAAATGGGATTAAATCTGATAAGTTTTTGCCATATAGTTTTGTATTTATTATGAAATTATATAGGTTTTGCGCCTTTTGAGGTAATAAAGTTACGAATAATTCGATTTCTTTATAGCACATAACAATAATTGGTAATAAGAGTGCAAAAATTGCGATTACTGCGGATAATACAATTATTGAGGCTGCAACAGCTCGATTTTTAATTTTTTCTTGTAGTTTATTTACAAATGGGTTTAATGCAGCTGCAAGTACAAATGATGCAAATAAAACCATAAGTAATCCTGAAACTTTAGGACTAAATATTAATACTATTGTGATTAAAACTGCAAAAATTATTGTTTTTGGATTGAAAAATTTCTTTAACATGACACATTATCCCTCTTAATTTGTGTTTAAAATCCCTTGAAATCATACAAAAAACAAACAAAAATATCAAGTCGTTATAATGGCGTAAATACCACAGTATATATATGTTTTGGGTGATAGTATATACTGAGATATAAATCCTATTTGTAACATTTCTTAACATGATTTAGTCAAAAAGGCAATTATCAAATAAACAAATACTTTATATAAATACGAGGACACTAACACAAGGATTACTACAATGAGTTTCTTATTAGGCGCATACGGAAAATTGGCTGCTGGCCGTAGGATGAGAGACATCCAGGCTAAGTTGATGCGCGTCCAGTCTAGACTGAGACGAGCAACTCGCCAGTCTGCTGATATGTCAAAACAAATCGAAGCTCAAAAGAAAATGGAGCTAAATGGGCTAACTCTTATGCAACAGTATAATAACTTAGCTGCTCCACACCTTGCTGCTGCTCAGATACCAGGTATGGATCCGAACTTGTTGGCTATGTTTTCAGGTGGTGCTGGTGTTTCTGGTTTCGGTGGCAATATGACTGAAGTCCAACAACAACAATTTGCTGAGTTTAATTACCAAGTAAATCAATTGAAAATGAAAAACGAAGCAATGATTGCTCAAGAAAAATCAAGAATTGAACAATACTATGAAAATATGACTGAATCAATGTTAGAACCATTGAAACAAGAAGAAGATATGCTTCAAACAGAAAAAGATTCACTAGAGTCACAATTACAAATCGCTCAAGCAGATTACAAAGCTTGCCAAGATATGGAAAAAGCAGATGCGAAAAACTTGGCTCCAAACTACACAGGACAATAGGAAATCAAATAAAAGTTATACAAAGCTCTCGGGATTCCCCGAGGGCTTTTTTGATTTAGTTTAAATGTATTAAATTCTGTTAATCAATTTACAAATTTAAGTTTATAGGCTACAATGAAGACATGGAAAATATGAGTTTAAATGAGAAGATTAACGACTTAGTCGTAAAAATGGCGAAAGAGCCTAATGTTATTGAAAATTATCATGCTTTATCTGAGTTGTACTTACAACAGCAAGATTATGATAAGGTTATGAGTGTTTTAGATAGTTTACTTGCTATCAAGCCTGATGATGTTCAAGCGCTTGTTGGTATGGGAACTATGTGGTTCTACGAAAGAGATTTTAGAAAATCTTTGCAATATTACAATAAAGCACTTGAAGTTAACCCTAAAAACTTCTTGATTTATTACAATATTGGTAATGTTTTTGCTGAATGGAAGAATTTTTCTAAAGCGTTATTCTATTACAATAGAGCTATTGATTTAAACTCTTCAAATCCTGCTATTTATAATGCTATTGCCTTGTTATATCAAGATATTGAAGATTATGTTGAGGCAAAAGCTTATTATGAAAAAGCTTTATCTTTAGACCCAGAAAATATTGATGCTTTGATTGATATGGGTAATGTTTGTTTCAAATTATTTGATTATGAAACAGCATTGAAATTGTTTAAAAAGGTGTTTGTTTTAAATCCTGATAATGAATTGATTGCGGTTTGTATTGCAAATGCTTTAACTCTTATGAAAGATGAAAAACAAGCGTACATGTATTATGACAAAGCTTTATCAATGACTGATGACAAATATAAAATTCTTATTTGTTATGCAATTTCACTTACTGAGTTTAAAAAGTTTGCTGAAGCTGAAGATATGTTTAAAAAAGCAATTGAATTTGATAAAAATTCACCAAATGCTTATGTTCTTCTAGCTAATTTATATACAAGTTTGGATAGGGTACCTGAAGCTATCAATCTATATAAACAAGCATTGCAAGTTACTCCAAATGATGCTGAAACTTATATGTTGTTAGGTAATGCTCATTATCTTGATAATGATATTGAGCAAGCTATTGCTTCATACAAGGCTTCAATTGCTATTGCTCCAGAAAATGATGAGTACAGATTAATTTATTCTCAAGTAATGGATGATTATGTCAAATCTGTACGCGGAGAAAACTAATGCGTAAGCGTAATTCTGTCAGCTTAGGCGATAGAATTGTGTCTTTTTTGTCATATGTTACCGCAGGCTGGTTTGGTATGATATTTTGCATTATTGTTTACCTTAGAAAAAAGGTTCCATCTCATTTTGTTCGCTATAATGTTTTTCAATCGATATTTGTTTCTATCTTATTTTTTGTTTTATCGTTTGGTTTGGGGTTAATTCTCAAATTCTTGTCATATATTCCGTTCTTGAATTACATTGTAGCAACAATAACTTTCCAATTTAATAGACCTGTTTTGTTTGATTATTCCTTGGTTCAAGTTTTTATTATAGGTTTGGCTGTATATATGGCGCTTATTTCCTTCATGGGTAGGTTACCTAGAGTATATTGGGTTTCTAAAATTATTGATAGGTCTGTTAACCGCTAATTTCTGTGTCTAAATCTTAATATGGTGTTGACATTTGGCTATGCTTGATGTTTGATAGTAGTGGATACTAGCCGAAATTTTCGTGCTGGATTTGACGGTTAGTACGAAAGTAAAGCAGGGATGCGACGCCCAAGCACCCTAATAAGCTTAGAGTAGGGCAATTGGTAAAATTAAAAGGAGAAATTATGCCAACTATTAACCAGCTTGTACGTTCTGAACGTAAAAAGCTACAAGACAAAACAAAGTCACCAGCTTTGATGAATTGTCCTCAAAGACGTGGTGTATGTACTAGGGTTTACA
>JAFUPZ010000101.1 GCA_017472545.1 bacterium
CTTCTTCTGAATAGTATGATATATGCCATTTTGCTGATTTTGTTCTTTTTGGAGGTTGAGGGATGTCTTTGTGTTTGTCCATAAAGTCGTCAAAATCAGTAAAGGAAGCTAAATTAGTGTCTTCTATTTCTATCCCTTCTTCTTCATAGACTTGTTTCATTGTTTTGAAAAAGTCTTCTTCCATAATTCTACTATTCACAAATTGTTCAAATCTGCATTTCTTTAATATAGCTTTTTCTTCTTCTGGCAAAATAGGTTCTAAAATTGATTTGTCGCATCCATAGCGCTTGATTACGTAGTTCATTCTTAGAGGGATTTCTGCAATAAATGATTCTTCGCTGAATTCTTCATCATCATCAAATTCTGTGGTTTTAGGTTGGCACTTGTCATCCCCTGTTGCACGTTTGAAGAATTCAAAATAGCTCATATCTGCTTCACCGAAGGAATGTCCTAATACATAAATATTTTCTATTTCGTAGTTATTTATAATTCTTGTGGAAAAATCTAAGCTCATCGCCATAATATTTTCTTCAGTGTGTTTATCTGTTTCAAAGAGGATTTCTTCAATATGGTATAGTCCTCGAAATCGTCCACCAAGTTGCTTTAGAGCTATTTCGGGTGATTGAGGATGAGAGCAATGTCCAACGATTATTGACTCAGGATCTTTTGCGTCACCGTGAATATGACAGATGTCGTCTTCATCTATTCCAAAGCATTTTTCAAGTGTTTCTGTATAGTTGAAGTTTACAAAATAGCAGTTGTCTTTAAAGTGGAATTTGCAATCTTGTTTTTCGATTTTTATGCTGTTAACCCAATCGCAAAAAGCTGTTATAAGAATTTTTCTAGCGTTTTGGGCAGTTTTTTTCAGTTGTTTTAATTGTTTTTTAGATTTCCCAAAATAAAGATTGACCTTGAACGCATCAATTTTATCAAGTGAAGCTTCAAAAGTATGCCAAAATTCATCATCAAGTTTAACTGGGTCAAATGGATCACCGTAAATTAGTTCAACATCACTGATTTTTTGAGTTTTCCCATTTTCATCTTTTATTTTTATTTTTTTGATTTTTAATTTAGCTAAAATCTCATCCCTATGTTCTTGATAATACTTTTTAAAGCTTTTATAGCTTGTATCCAAGTTTTGCCAAATATCAAAACCATTACCAATTATTACTAATGTGTCTTTTTTAACCATTTTAATACCCCTGCTATGATTTAAATTTATGCATAAAAATATAAAATTACAATTGGTCAATTGAGCAAAAGTTTATTTTTAAATTAAATGTAAAGGAATGTTACACAACAAGTCGAAATTATTAAAGAACTCGTAATTAGGTGCCGTTAACCAAAATAATATATATATAGAAAATGGAGTGTTGCACATGGACAACAATATTAGCTTAGGTAGAAAGAACAAATTTGGCAATGTTAATTTGAACAGATTAAATGGCGGTGTGAAAAAAGACGCTATGCAATCCGCTGCAAAGAAAGAGTCTCAGGAGGCTCAAGAAAAACTGTTCAGAAGTCTTGATAAGGATAATAACAACATCTTGGATCAAGATGAAATTTCTCAACTTTTAAATCGACTTGCTCAATTAACTGCCGAAGATAAAGAACTTTCAGAAAAAGAAGCTAAGAAGATTCTTGCTGAGCTTAACATCAAAGATGTTAAAAAAGAAGAAATCTTCAACTTTGTAAAACAGTTGTCACAAGCAAGTGAACATATTAAATCATCTCAAGTTGTCACTGCGCAAAATGGTGAAAAACTTGTAGTTATTGAATATCAAGATGATTCAAAAGAAATTGTTCACGAAAACGAATCTTTCGATATTGTGAATACAGATGAAGAAGAAACTGTTACTACTTCAAACTATTCTCCTGATGCAAAAATCCAAAAGAAAACTGTAAAAAAACAAAATGGTGATACTACTGTAACCGAATATGCAAATGAACTTCCAACAAAAACTGTTGTATCAACAGATAATGGTGGAACAGTTACTGAAGTGATTTATGATACTGAAGGTAAAAAAGCAACACAAACAGTTACAAGTGGCTCTACTGTTTCAAATTATACATTCAATGAAGCAGGAGAAGCTGTTTTAAATTCAAAAGTTGAAAATAAAGGTTTACCTATCGAAAAACAAACAACATATACTTATAACGAAGATGGTACAACAACTTTAAATATCACAGAAAGTGGAATTACAACAACTCAAGTTGTTAATGGTGGTAGAGTTCTTACAGAAACTACAGCCTTTGCTGGTGTGTCAGCCGTAAAAACTTATAATGAAGAAGGTGGATATACCGAAGTTATAACAGATGGGGCTGATAAAACAACTACTGTATACAATGCAGAAAACAAAAGAATTTCACAAGAAAAAGTTATCGATGGTGAAACTTATAGAGTTGAATACGATGGACAAGGTAATACATTTATCATTGTTCAAAACGGTGAGAGCCCACAAGCAATTGCTAAGAAATTTGGCATTGAAAATCTTGAAGATTTATATGCTGTAAATGAAGGCAAAGTTCATGGCAGAGGTAACAGACGTTATTTCTACGTTGGTGAAGAAATTAAGGTTCCAAAGGAACTTGAAGCTGATGATCCTGCTTTAAAAGGTAGAGATTCAAGAGATGAGGCAATTGGTAAGTATCAAGATGTTGTGAGACGCCAAGAAGAAGCTAAAGAAGAAGTTACAGAAAGAAGAGATTCACCTGTGAGAGATTATGAAGCAGGTACAGCTAAGACTTTCGAAGAAATCGCTAAAAAATTATATCAAGAAGAAGGTGTTTCAAAGCCTAACCGTTTCCAAATAGAAGCAAGAGCAGGTGAATTAAAAGAACTTAACCCAGATATTAAAAATGGTGAATTATCAGGTAAAACTGTAAAAATTCGTTATGGTAAAGCTAAAGAAGCGGAAGTTCATAACAAAAACTTAAAAGAACAAGAAAAAGCTCAAGCAGCGAAAAAATCTGATGAAATGTCACAAGGTAAAGAAATTGCAACTATTATGGAAGATGCAATTGATGAAAATATCGGTGGTTTGACTGAAGATGAATTTGAAGCAGCACTTGCAAGAGTTGATAAAGATAATGTTGTTGGTGTTATCAAACAATATAAAGCTGTATCTTCTGATGGAGAGCCATTAATTGAAGCTATATTTGATGAAACTTATCATACATTAGGTACTCGTAAAAAAGTTGCCAATACAATTATTGATAAGTTACTTGAGCGTGCAGAAAGTGTTAAAGTTAAAGATGATAGAGTAGCTCAAGCATTAGATGGTTGTAAAAAAGAATTAGATAAATATTGGTCAATGGGTATTGGTAGCTGTGATACTGACAAGTTGGTTGACTATGTAAACAACTTAGTCGGAGCAATTGAAGCAGCTGAAACTTTGACAAAAGAAGATAAATTATACATCAATCACTATGATAATGATGCAATTGATGTTGCTTTAGATGCTGGTACAGAAAGTCTTTCTACTAATAGAGATAAGCTTCAAGCTCAGCTAGATGAAGATGGTTGGTGTGAAGATTTATGGGAAGGTATCAAATGGCTTGGTGGATCTGAGCAATTAGATGAAAAAGTAAAAGCTGATTTAGATAAATTTGAAGGCTATATCAACCAACTACAAGAAGCTCAAGCAACTGGTGGTGAAGAAGCTTTCAAAACAAAATTCAAAGAAATTTTCGGTGTCGAATACGATAGAGATCTAGTTCACGGCTATAAAAAATTGCAAGAGGATTTCGTTAATGCTCAAGCAACAAGTATGGCTTTAGATGGCTTTAATAACCAATTCAAAAGTAGCTTAGACGGAACTGCATCTCTTGAGGTTATGTTGAATGCATATGCTGATTATTTACAGACAACAACTGAAGGTATTGAAGACGGTAAATTAGCGGCTGAACAAGGTATCGCTTTAGCTATGCAAAATGACGGTATCGATTATAATACAGCAACAGAAGATCAGAAAAAAGAATACTTGCAAAATATTTTAAAAGATACTCAAGCTCGTATGCAAGAAGAACTTGACACTTGTATGGCTGGTAAATCTTTTGAACAAATGGAAAACGATTTACGTCACGCTTGTACTTCCGTATTTGGAGATAAAGGTGATATAGCCTCTAGAGTTGCAACATATGTTGAATCACAACAAACAGGTGGCGCATACACAGGCATGGTAATTAAAGTTGCAGGAGCTATTGCAATTGCGGCATTAACTGGTGGTACTGGTTTGGCTGCATTAGCTACAGTTGCTGTTTCCTCAGCTGCTTTGAATGCGACAGTTGATATTACAGATCAGTTAACATCTAAAAATGGTTTGACTATGGATGAAACTGTTCAAATTTTGAAAAATGCATCAGTTGACGGCGCTGCAGTATTTGCCGGTGGTATGGTTGGTAAATATGCAATGATGTTCAAAAACGCAAACGCATTTGTTCAAGCTGGTGGACGTCTTGTTGGTACAATGGCGGGTGACGTTAGTACAGGTGCTGCTGCTGAATACTTACAAACAGGTACTATCACTATTGAAGGTGTAATGTTTGAAGCAATATTCAGTGGAGCTGGTAACTTGGTAAGTTTAAAACAAGCATATAAAGCTGCCAAAGGTGGCGGTTCTACTGGTGGTAAAGGCGCTGTAGATATTGATGGTCCGAATGGTCCAAAAGGTGATGTTGATGGTCCAAAAGGCGATGTTGACGGTCCAGATGGACCAAAGGGTAATGATACTCCAGAAGTAGATCCTGTTGGCCCAACACCTGAAAATCCTCAAAAAATGACTTTCTTTGAATCAGAAGTTGAAGTTGTTCATATTGAATCAGGCGAAGGTGGACAAAAAATATTGACGTTGAAATCTGGTGAGAAAGTTGTTCTTGATGAACTAGATCGACCAACAACTTGTACAACTCCTGATGGTGATGTTCAATCTTTCCACTATAAAGATGCTTCAGATAAAATGCCATCTCATGTTTATTTAAGAGATAAAAACGGTAAAATTAAAGAATATACTGTCAAAGAAGCGGATCACTATGTTCAATATGATTACGAATTGGGTAAAAAATATATTCTAGATGATAAATTAGACAAAACGCTAGATAAGACTTATTTGTCTATTAGTGAATATACAGATGAGATGGTTCCAATGTTGCCAAGTTCGTTTGAAGGCAATATGCAGGCTCGCTTAAATGATTGCGCAGATTTAGATGGTATAAATGCATTGAAAGCTGAAGTAGATGCATACAAGGCAAAATTCGGCAAAGATGCTCCTCAATCGTTGATAGATGAAATTGCCCAAAAAGAAGCTGCAATTAAAAAAGCTCTTGAACCAAAAATTTCCCCAGAAAATCCATTAACATTCAAAGCTTTGGGTGAAGATTTTATAGTTGTTGGTGAACACGTTCACCACGGTAAAAAAGTTTACACAACTGCTGATGGTAAAAAATTAACACTAGATGAAGCTGGACGTATTGGTAAAATCCAAGACGGTGATATTTCAACTTTCTATGATTATGGCGCAGGTTCAGGAGATATGCCTGTGGGATTAAAAAAGGTCAATAAAGCGGGCAAACTTCTAATGCAAGAAGAACATATAGGTGGTTTAATATTCACTTATGATTACCAAAACTGTGTAATGATTACCAAAAACCCTGCAGATCCTTTAAACGTTACTTCTACATATATGAACTTGAAGGATTACCCTGCTAGTGCTGTTATTCCTAGTCCAGAAGTGTTTGGTAAAGTTTTAGAAAGTAAACTTTCAACAGTAACAGATAAAGCTGGATTACAAGCAATTAAAGAAGAATATGGTTTCTATCAAGCAAACTATGGTCTATTGCCAGATGCTAATGCTATATTTGATAAAATTAAAGTGTTAGACGCTAAATTATCAAAAGTTGATGACGTTGTAAAACCTCATAAACCATTATCTTCATTGATTACTGGTACTTCATTTGATAATTTATTGAAAAACTTCAATGTCAAAAAATATGGTAAAAAAGGTTTACCATTGAAATATACTCAAGAAGAAATGACAGCAGATTTATTAACTGCATTGAATAAAATCCCTGATACAGCTTTGAAACATAAGTTAATGGCAGATTTGAACTTAGAATTCCATTCTGCTGATGGAAAATTGGCATTAGCTGATATTCCAAAAACAAAACTAACTGATGTGACTCCAGAACATCAAGTTCTAATTGATATTTTAGATAAGTACACTAAACAAAACGAAATAATGATTTCTGACCCAGGGTTAAAAGCTGAGATAGAAAACTTTGTTAAAGATGTACCTGAATTTATGTATTTGATTGGAAAACCACAAAACAGTGTTCACTTATACAGTGTTGATTCTCATACAATCCAAGCATTGCAAAAATCTTTAAAATACGCTGATGATATAAACTTAGGTGATGAACAAAAAGAATTATTAAAAATGGCTGTTTTACTCCATGATATGGGTAAAAAATTCAAAGGCTCAACTGTTTCAGACACAGGTCACCAGCTTTTAAGTGCTAAGTATGTTGAATCTATTTTAGATAGATTTAATTATACTCCTGCTCAAAAAGCTACAATTTTAAAATTAGTTGAAAATCATCACTGGTTCAAAGACTTTAATAAAGGAACAATGTCAGCACAACAAGTTCTTGACTTGTTTGGTGATGATATTGAGCTTGCAAAAATTATGGCAAAAGCTGACCTTGAAAGTGTAAGCGATGATTTCCATTTGGAAATTTTACAACCTGGTAAAAAATTATCAGAAACTGAATTTGAAGACGCTTTCAAAAAGAAAATGGATGAATTAAACACAACAATTACTGCTGAATTGATTGGTGAAGAGTTACCTCTTGGTCCATTAAAAACTTATACAGAATACGCTTTGGATTTCTCAAAAGGTGACAAATTGCAATTAGGTAATTCAACAGAATTGGATTTAAAAGATCCAACATTCCAAAAATTGATTAATGAGTTAAAAGAGGGTGAATCTTTTGCAATCGGTTGTACAGATCCTAAATCAACATATTCTGATATTAAAATGCAAATTGGTATGTACGCTGACGGCGTAAAATCTCACCACTTGATTGTTACTAAAAAACACGGACAAATTGTAATTGATGCTCACGGTCCAGTTTCTGTAATTAAAGATATACCAACTGCGCCAAACTCTAACCCTGTAATCGCTAAGAAAATTGCAGCGTTAAAATCTAGTGCATCTTCAATTTCGTCAAAAACTCTTATTGTTGATGGTAAACCAGTTCAATTTGAAATTCTTCACGGAACTCAAGGCGGATCAAATAAAGGTTACTTTGTAATTAACAAAGAAACTGGTGATTTGTACTATGCAAAAGAAGCATGTCCTCAAGCTAAGGCCGAAGCTGCTGCAGCAAAATTATATGCGGCGGCTGGAGTTGAAGTTCCAGAAGTAAGCTTATTTAAAGCAAATGACGGATCTTATGGTGTATTGAGTAAATACATTGAAGATTTAAAAGCTATAACTTCAACAAACGCACTTGCTAATGATCAGTTCGGTATGGATGTATTGTTGGCAAACTGGGATGCTGTATGTTCAAACAACACAGCAGTTGGACCAAATGGTAAAGCTGTAATGATTGATGCTGGTGGTTCTTTCGACTATCACGCACATCAGTCAGGTTCAAAACCATTTGGTGGTATTCCAACAGAAATTATGACGTTGCTTGATCCTAGCATCAACTCAACTTCAGCTAATATCTTTGGCGCGATGAGCCGTAACGATTTAATTAAATCATTACAAAAAGCTACATCATTAAAAGTTGGCGACATTACAAAAATTCTTGATGACTGTGGAGTTCCACACTATAAAGATATAGTTTTAGCAAGAAGAAAATTCATGCAATCACTTCTTGATGAAATTAAAGCTACTCCTCACACATCAGGTTCAATGCTTGATTATGTTCGCAAAGTGACAAATTCAACATTAGAAAAATATGTTGATGCTGCAAAATCATTTGACGAACTTGAAGACGTAAAAACAGCATTAAAATATGTTAATGATGTTGATACTAAAAATAAATTAGTTGAAAAAATCAAAGCTAGAGAAGCTTATTTACAAGCTCAAAAACCAAAAGTTGTTGTAATGTCAGAAGTACAAGTTGAAAACTTGTTAGGCAAACACGGCTATGCAAAAGGTCCTAGCGGATATATCGTTAAAAAAGTTGAACAATCTGTAAAAGATAAATTATATCAAATTTATGGTCACTATGGTTCTAAAATTGTTTCTAAAATTGAATCTCCACTATCAAGTACTGACATAAAGAATCTTCAAACTATGTTGAACTCTTGTGGTGGTGAATATCAACACTTGTTCCATACAGATGTAGATAAACTTATTCAAATTTATCGAAACATTGAACATACCGGTGTATTTACTCAGTTAGATAAGATGACTCCAGGACGTTGGGAAGCTGTATTCAACATTGCATCTGCAAAACCAATTACTGTAGATCAATTATCAGCAATTACATCTTATAAAGGTAGTTCAAGTGCTATCAACGGTGCTTTAACTGCTCATAAAAAACACGGAACTGGTATCGGAGGTACCGTTAAAGAACAAATTGATAACATTCAATCATACATTTCAACTCAAGTCCTTGATAAACCAATCACTGTATATCGTGGTGAAGGATATGAAGTCTTGGGTTCAGTTAAATTGAACGATGGCAGCGGCTTGACTCTTGATCAAGCATTGATGAATGCAGCTAATGGTTCAAAAGCTGACCGCGATGCATTGATTGACCACATCTTGGATCACGATTATGTAGCGACTCAAGAACGCTTTATGTCTACTTCAATGTTGCCAGGACATAACTTTAGTGGTAGCATTGTTTGGGAACTTGAAGTTCAAAAGGGTTCCAAAGGGGTATTCCTTGAAGGTATAAACGTTCAGGGTTCATTTAGCAGTGAATGCGAATTACTACTTCAAAAGGATTCACAAATTCTTATTACCGATATAGAATATAAAAATAATCAATGGCATTTGAAAGGTAAAGTAACTAACTAGAAAGGTCTATAAAAATGGATAATATCGAAAATATAGAGAATACTGAAAATGTAGCTCCACCACCAAGTTCAAATGATAACCTAGAATTTGTTGCCAAAAAAGTGAAATTTTCTGCAGAAGATGAAGAAAAAATGAAATCAATGACTCTTGAAGAACGAATTGCATATAAACGTAAGTTAAAAGCAGAACAAAGATATGTTTATGAAGAATAACAAAAAGGATTATAATTATGGCTAAAAAATTCCTTGTAGTCGATGCTGCAGATGTTAAAGCGAATGTTGTTTCCAAAGTAAAAGGGCAAGCAAAAAAAGCGCAAAAACGCGTGAAATTAGAGCAAAAACCAGATACTTTTGAAAAACAAGCAGATAATATTGCATCACAAACAGTCGGTATTGAATTTAAAACAAAGAAAGTTATCTTTTCGCCAGAAGATATTGAAAAGATGAAATCGATGTCGGTCGAAGACAGAATTGCATACAAACGTGCTTTGAAAAAAGCAGGCAAGTATAAAGTTGAAGACTAAGCCTATTTAATAGGATAACGTGTTGCTGCGTTTTCTATGTCTTGAGGTTTTACATATAAATCTTTCGCGAGTTGTCCGAGTTCATCGGATAACTCTACTTTTTTCAACCATTTTTCAGGAATTTTTTCAACTCCTAAGTGAGCCCCAAGTATGTTACCTAAAATTGCGCCAGTACTATCACTGTCACCGTTATGGTTTACGGCCATTGTTATGGCTTTTTGGAAGTTTTTAGGTTCTTTTAGTGCACAATATGTTGAAATTGCAATAGCTTCATCTCCAACCCAACCTTCACCAAGCATTCTTATTGCGTCTTCTGGGTCAACTTTAGTTTTTGCTAGCATTTGTGCTGATTTCATTAGCTCAACTACAGGTTCGCTATCTTTATATGTTTTTAGAGTTTTAATAGTTTCAGTTACGGCTTCGTCAATATTTTTTCCGTTAACAATGTGCGCAATCATTTCGCTCAAAACACCTGCTGGTAAGTATCCACGCGGATGACTGTGAGTTAATGCCGCACATTCAGCACCAACTTGGAATGCTAATTTTGGATTGTTATGGTACATCAAACCTGCTGGAGCAACACGCATTACTCCACCGCAGCCTGCGCTATTGTTGATAGGTTTTGCTATTGAGCCAGGATTATTTCCCCTTATCGCAGAAATACAAGTGTTTCCAGGTGCTCTTGTTGCATATAAGTCTTTAATTTGTGCAATCCAGCCTTCTTTTTTAGGTATGTTTGAGCCGAATTGTGTGTTTAACCATAATTTATATGAGTTAAAAACTTCTTGCATATCAGGAAGTTCTTCAAGGTTAAGAGTTTTTCTAACGGCTTTAATTAAACCGTCTGCAGTGAACATTGTCATCTGAGTATCATCGGTAACTTCAGCTTTACCAGATCTAGAAATTACCAAATCTTGGATGCCTTTTGGTCCAAATTCGTCTTTAATGCTTGCAAGACGACTAAATTCTATAGGCCATCCTAAAGCATCTCCGATTGCTCCGCCTTTTAAGCACGCTTGGTAATTGCTAAGTGAATATCTACCGTTGAAATTAATGTTATTGTTCGAATTAACTACGTTCATCTACACTCCTTTGATTTTTATTTTTATTAAAACATGTGAAAGTGTAAATTGCCTAAATTTTATTCTTTCTTTATATTTCTTAACCTAAAAGTTTTAAATTATTTTTTATAAATGGCTTTTGCTCTTTTTAGAATTTCTTGATATGTTGGTTCGAGTGATTTCATAGTCTTTTGACATTTTTTTGCCATAGTTGCAAAGAGTAATGTGCTTCCAGTAAATAATGCAGCAGCGCTGTTGCTTCCTTCTTTTATCCCCATGACAACAAGCCCAGAGCTTAGTGCTCCGTGAATAGCAAAGAAAGTACGTCTTATTTTTGCGTTTTTGTATTGTCTTGCTATGCCGTGTCCGTATCTTATTCCTGAAATATTCATTCTTTTCCTGTTTTTCTATTTATATAAAGCTTAAAATTAAAAATTTTGCGCTAATAGTTATTATAGAATAAAAAAGACGGAATAATTTTCCGTCTTTCTTTTTGCTTATAAAGGATTTTTCTCTCCTATCCTATCTATACCCATTCCAAATAGGGACAACAATATTGACCCAAGAAATGCGCTCAGAAATCCGTCAACTTCAAATCCAGGAGCAATTACACCTGCTAACATTAAAAGTAGTGCATTGATTACTAAAGCAAATAACCCTAGTGTTAAAATTGTAATGGGTAGGGATATTATTTGTACCATAGGTTTTATGAATGTGTTGATAAGGGCAAGAATTACGCATACTAGCATTGCACTTAAGAAGTTTTCAACACTAATGCCTGGAATTATCCAAGCCACAAAAATTATGGCAAGTGTGTATGCAATCCATCTTAAAAATAAATTTAACATATTCTATCCTTTCTGTTTCTTTTTTGAGTGTAAGATATTTTTATCGAAAATTAATTCCCCGAATTATCTACTTAATTCAGAAACATTAGGGCTTTTGGGTGATTTTTACCAACGTAACAAATTTATAACTTTTATTGTTACACATGTGGTTTTCTGGACTTTATTGTGTATAATGAATAATGAATTCAAAATAATACGTGTAAAAAATACAATTATTATTGATTAGGGAGAAGGATATAATATGACAGAAGAAATTAGAACTGAGAATAAAATTTACCCAACCTCTGAATTTGTATCCGGAAAATGGAATGACGAAATTAACGTTAGGGATTTTATACAGAATAACTATACATTATATGAAGGTGACTCAAGCTTTTTAACAGGTCCAACTGAAGCTACAACAAAGTTATGGCAGGAATGTTGTGATTTGTTTAAACAAGAACGTGAAAACGGTGGTGTTGTTGATATGGATACAAGTGTTGTATCTTCAATTACATCTCACGGTGCAGGTTATATTGATAAAAATCTTGAATCCATAGTAGGGCTTCAAACGGATGCTCCATTAAAACGTTCTATGCAGCCTTATGGTGGTATAAGAATGGCTGAAGGAGCTTGTAAATCTTATGGATACCAAGTTGCACCAGAAATTTCTGAGATATTTACAAAATATAGAAAAACTCACAATCAAGGGGTTTTTGATGTATATACTCCAGAAATGAAAGCTGCAAGACATTCTGCAATCATTACAGGGTTACCTGATGCATATGGTCGCGGTCGTATAATTGGTGATTATAGAAGGGTTGCTTTATACGGTATTGATAGACTTATTGAAGATAAAAAGGCTCAATTTAAATCATTAGAAGGTGAAATGACTCCTGAAAGAATTCAACTTCGTGAAGAAATTTCTGAGCAAATTAGAGCTCTTAATGAAATGATTGAATTGGGTAAAATTTACGGGTTTGATATTTCAAAACCTGCAAGAAACGCAAAAGAAGCTATTCAATGGTTGTATTTTGGTTACTTGTCAGCTGTAAAAGAACAAAATGGTGCAGCTATGAGTATCGGTAGGACTTCTACATTCTTAGATATTTATATCGAAAGAGATTTAAAAGAAGGTATTATTACTGAATCTGAAGCTCAAGAAATGATTGATCATTTCATTATGAAATTAAGACTTGTAAAATTTGCAAGAACCCCTGAATATAACGAATTATTCTCAGGTGATCCAACTTGGGTTACTGAATCTATTGGTGGTGTAGGTGTTGATGGTAGACCATTAGTTACCAAAAACTCATTTAGATACTTACATACTTTAGAAAATCTAGGAGCCGCTCCTGAACCGAATTTGACAGTACTTTGGTCAACAAATTTGCCTTACAATTTCAAAAGATATTGTGCGCATATTTCTATAACAACATCATCTATTCAGTATGAAAATGACGATATGATGAGAGTTACTCATGGTGATGATTATGCAATTGCTTGTTGTGTATCATCAATGGTAGTTGGTAAAGAAATGCAATTCTTTGGTGCTCGTGCAAACTTGGCTAAATGTTTATTGTATGCAATTAACGGCGGTATCGATGAAAGACTAAAAGAACAAATTGGTCCAAAATATGAACCAATAACATCTGAATATCTTGATTTTGACGAAGTTATGGCAAAATTTGATAATATGATGGAATGGCTTGCTGGTTTGTATGTAAATACGTTAAATGTTATTCACTATATGCACGACAAATATTGCTATGAAAAAGCGCAAATGGCACTTCACGATAGAGATGTAAAACGTTATTTTGCAACAGGTATTGCAGGGTTGTCAGTTGTAGCGGATTCATTGTCAGCTATTAAATATGCAAAAGTGAAAGCTATTCGCGATGAAAACGGTATTGTAGTTGATTACGATGTTGAAGGAGATTTTCCTAAATATGGTAACAATGACGATAGAGTAGACCAATTAGCGGTAGATTTGGTTTCTAACTTTATGTCAAAAATTAGAAAGCACTATACTTATAGAAATTCCGTTCCAACAATGTCAATTTTAACAATTACATCAAACGTTGTTTATGGAAAGAAAACAGGAAATACTCCTGACGGAAGAAAAATGGGTGTACCTCTAGCTCCTGGTGCAAATCCTATGCATGGTAGAGATACAAATGGCGCAGCAGCTTCTTTGGCTTCAGTTGCAAAACTTCCATTCTGTGATGCTCAAGACGGTATTTCAAACACATTCTCTATAATTCCTAATGCTTTAGGTAAGGATGAAGTGTTTGTTGGTGATTTTGACTTAAATATTGATTTAAGTTTAGACTGTGGGTGTTGTGAAGGTAGAGTGGATGATAAAATGAGTTATATGACTCCTCTTATCTCAAAAGTAAAACCTCAGTCAAAAGACCTCGAAGTATATAGTAAAGTATAAGGAATTGAATATATGACAGTACAACAAGAAGAAAATTTAATAAAATTATTAGATGGCTACGTTGAAAAAGGTGGTCACCATTTGAATGTGAATGTGTTCAATCGTGATACGTTGTTGGATGCTCAAGCTCATCCTGAGAAGTATCCTCAATTGACTGTTAGAGTTTCAGGTTATGCTGTTAATTTTACGAAATTAACTAAAGAGCAACAAGATGATGTAATCTCAAGAACATTTCACGGCAAAATATAAGAATGTAATATAGTGACGCAGAAAAGGTTGTTTCTGCTTTTGTATAAAAAGAAGATGAGGTGGTATGACTCATCTTCTTTTTTTGTATTAGAATGAGTTTATGGATGAGAAAATGTTAGGGTATGTACATTCAATAGAGTCTTGTGGGACGGTAGATGGTCCTGGAATTCGTTTTGTTGTATTTATGCAAGGTTGCCCTATGCGTTGTAAATATTGCCACAACCCTGATTCTTGGGGAGTAAATGTTGGACAAAAGATGTCTATAGACGAAATTATTTCTCGTTATGAAGGAGTTAAAGAATTTTGTAAAGGTGGAATTACTGTTACTGGTGGGGAGCCGTTATTGCAGATAGATTTTGTGACAGAGTTATTTAAGGTAGCAAAACAAAAAAATATCCATACTGCAGTAGATACATCAGGGGTTACTTTTAATTCAGAAAATCATACAAAAATTGATGAGTTGATGAAGTACACTGATTTGGTGTTGTTAGATATAAAACATATAAAAGATGAAGAACATAAGATTTTAACAGGTCATTCTAATAAGAATATTTTAGAGTTTGCAAGATATTTGTCTGATATAAAACAACCTATGTGGGTTCGTCATGTTGTAGTTCCTGAAATTACTTATGATAAAAGTTATTTATTTGAATTAGGTAAATTTTTAAAATCGTTGAAAAATATTACAGCGTTGGATGTTTTACCTTATCATAATATGGCTGTTGCTAAGTATAAAAATCTTGGGTTGGATTATCCATTAGAAAACATTCCAGCGCTTACAAAGGAACAAGCTTTGCAGGCTAGAGATTGGATTATGGAAGGTTATAGATTCAATGCGTAGATAAATAACTCCGCAACTTTTTTGTTATAATTTCTGCCATCATCTTTTGTAAATAAATTCTCCCAATGGCTTTCTGGCGTTCCATTTGTTGAATAAGATGGATTTGACATCATTAAATGATGAGTGTTGGTATCGTATCTGAGTGGAAATAAATCTTCCATTTGCATAAAACTTGGAAGCTTATCACTTGGGTATTCATATCCAAAAAGAGAATTGTTTATTCTGTTTAGACGCGATTCATAGCTTCTTCCACCTTCATCGTTATCGTTAGATACTTCAACTCCAGGTGAATATTCCTGCTCATATTTCAATTTTTGTGACCAATGTTTTACTTCGTCAAAGTTTTCTGGTTCAATGAATGCTGTGCCTGAATTGAGTCCAAGATTTTTATAGCGAGCAAAGTCGCCTGTACTTTTTTCACCTACAAAGCTTAGGGTGGTTTTTCCTGAACGAGCTCTAATTTCGTATAAAATATATTGCATTTGTTCATAGCTCGGCAAGGCTCCAACTCCAGTATAATTAGCCATATCATATCCTCCGATATGCTTTGCAGAGTCTATAAAGATTGCTTCAAATCCAAGATTGATAAGTTTTACGTGTTCATTTATAAAAAGTTCAAGATGTTCAGGATTATCCCAACTAAAGCTTGTGTCTTGTTCATATTCTTTTGATACTTTTATTTGATCGGCAGAAATTACTGTTCGAAATCCTGTTTTTAATCCGTGAAAATGTGCTAAATCATTAAACGCTTGGAACTGTTCTTCTGGTGTAATTGTATTTAAGATGTAATAATTTATAATGTTTCTACTGTAGCCAATGCCCAATTTTATACCATATATAGAATTTTCTTCATTGTATGGTTTGTTGTATCCATCTCCATATATGTTTGGAAAAATTTGAGATAAAATTATGCAGTTTGCCCAGCTTTTTGCTGAAGGTGGGATTGCTGGAAGTATTTTTATAGAACTTAGTATTCCGTTCTTGCATAAATGTCCTTCCATTTGTGCAATTGCTCTGTTATTTATTTCTATATAATTTGCACGAACTCCCCATTTGTCGCCATAGTTTGGAGTCTCAATAATATCTGGGAATTTCTTATAAAAAGTAAAGCATTCGCATAAGGTTACAATAGATTCAATTGATTCTTTTATGCTTCTTGTTAAAAGTTCGTAAGGTAGAATATTTGCGATCCATTTTTTTATACCTGATTGGTAGAGGTGTTCGTATGTCCAAGTGTCAGGATTCAGTTCTGTATCATAATTAAATGCGTTTAGTAATTTGTTTACGTAATTCATAGTATTTAAATTATAAATTTTCTAAGATAACTTATATTCTACATTTGGCTATAAAATATTCTTAGCAATATTTTTAGTATTATTTAAATCCGAATTGTATCGTACTGTAACGAAATTATTGAAAATTTTTGTAATTTATAGGACAATTTTTCTGTGTAGCTAAAAATTAAATTTTGGAAGTTATACGGAAATATGAAAATAAATACGGAGATAAAATAAATGGATGTCTTTTCTATATTCACCCTATGTGGCGGATTGGCGTTCTTCTTGTACGGTATGATTGTAATGTCTGCTGGTTTGGAAAAAATTGCAGGCGGCAAGATGGAAAAGATGCTTGAGAAGATGACATCAAATCCGATAAAAGCACTTGTTTTAGGTGCAGGTATAACTATTGCGGTGCAAAGTTCATCTGCTGTTACAGTTATGCTTGTTGGGTTTGTTAATTCAGGCATTATGAAGTTATCCCAAGCAATTGGTATTATTATGGGATCAAATGTTGGGACAACAATTACCTCTTGGATATTAAGTTTGTCAGGGATTGAAAGTACTAACTTTTTTATAAGATTATTGAAACCTGAATCGTTTACACCAATTTTAGCTTTAATCGGTGTAATTATGATTATGATGTCAAAGGCAAATACTTCTAAACAAAAAAATATTGGAACCTTCTTTGTTGGTTTTGCTGTTTTGATGTTTGGTATGGGATTGATGTCTGCAGCAATGAAACCTTTGGCAGATGATCCTAGATTTGCGCAAATTTTGACAGCATTTACAAATCCGTTATTTGGTTTATTGGTTGGTACTGTTGTCACTGCGGTAATTCAAAGTTCAGCAGCATCTGTAGGTATGTTGCAAGCTTTATCAATGACAGGTAGTGTATCTTACGCTATGGCTGTTCCAATTATCGTTGGGCAAAATATAGGTACATGTATTACGGCGGTTATTTCAAGTATTGGGGTTAATACTAATGCGAAACGTGTAGCTGTAGTTCACGTAGCTTTTAACTGCTTAGGTGCATTGATATTTATTCCAGTATATCATTTTGGACACTATTTTATTGATTATCCGTTTAAAGAGGCAATTAATCCTTTTGGAATTGCAGTAGTCCATTCAATATTTAATGTTGCGACTACTATAATTCTTTTCCCATTTGCAAAACTTTTAGAAAAATTAGCACTAAAGGTTGTTAAAGATGAGCAAGATGAAGAAGAAGTTATTATTGATGAACGTCTATTAATGACACCTTCATTTGCAATTACTCAATGTTATAAAGTTACGGCAACAATGGCTAAAATAACTAGAGATACTCTTGTAATGTCTGTTAGAATGTTGAAACAATATAATCCAAAAGTCGCAGAATTAATTAACAAAAACGAAGTTCTTATTGATAAATATCAAGATACATTAGAATCATTCTTGCAAAAGCTTTCAGGTAGAGAATTGTCAGATGAAGATAGTAATAAAATTTCACAACTAATTTTATCAATTTCGGATTTTGAAAAAATTGCAGACCATTCTATTCACATTTTGAATATTGCGCAAAAAATGCATAGAAAAGAATGGGAACTATCCCCTGAAACTATTGAAGAATTAAAACACGTTGTAAATGCAGTAAAAGAAGTGTTTGACGTGACTGTTAATGCTTTTGTTGCGCACGATTTGAATATGGCGTATCACGTTGAACCGTTAGAACAAGTTGTTGATGATATTGCTTATTTTGCTAAGAAAAATCATATTAAACGTGTGAAAAAAGATAAATCTCACATCAAACGAGGTTTTGTGTACGCTGAAATTTTGAATGATTTAGAAAGAATTTCTGATCACTGTTCTAATATTGCAACTAACATTATTCAATCAATTCATTCTTCAATTCCAAAACATATTTTGAGAAACCAATTAAAAGAAGCGGATGTTGGAGAATTCCAAGCAAAAGTAGATGCATTCAGAGAAAAATACGCAGTAGAGCCTATTGTATTCAATAAGGAGTAATGTAATGCCTATAATGTTAGAGCAAGATACTGAAAATAAAACATTAGAAATTTTCTATCCGATTGCGGTTGGAGAAAGTGATAAACAGTATTATTTAAAGCCTGCAGCAATGTTTAATTATATGCAAGATATTGCAGCAAAGGGTATAAATCATTACGATCCGCGTTATTGCTGGGATGAATTATACAAAAAAGGTCGCGGTTGGTTCTTAACCCGTTATAGAGTTGAATTCGATGAATATCCAATTCATGTTTCTGAAATTAGGATGGTTACAGAAAGTCGTGGATGTCATAGAATGAACGCGTATCGTGATTTTGAAGCTTATGATAATGCTACAGGTAGACGTTTGATGAGAGGTGGGTCATCTTGGTTGATAGTCGATTTGGCGGATAAGTCTATTTTAAATATTCACCAAGAATATCCAGATTTTCCGCTGTATGAAAAACGAGAAGATGATTTATCGCTTAATAAGATACGTTCTTTTGAAGAACCAGATAGTCAAAAAATGTTCCACGTAAGATATGATGATTTAGATATAAACAATCACGTTAATAATACTGTGTATATTACTTGGGCAATGGAAGCTTTGGATTACGATTTTAGGGCTTCTCATATTTTAAAATCTATTGATTTGAATTTTAAACATGAAGTTGGATATGGCGAAGATATTTTATCCCAAGTAAAATATGACAGGGGAAACCTAGTTACTGAGCATATTGTTAAAAATGCCAGAACAGGTGATGAATTGTGTATTATGAGAGCAGAATACGTCAAAAAATAGTATATTTTAATTTTTTGTGCTATAATACCAGTCGGACATAAGAATAACTAGACAATAAGGGAGATAAACTTATGATGAGAGAGAACGTTTTATCGCTTCTTGAAAAAAATACAAAGTTGCACGGCGAAAGAATCGCTCTTGGTAAACGTAATAAATATGGCTGGAAAGAATTAACTTATAAAGGTTTAGGTCTTTTAACTAAGCAATTTGCTAATTATTTGATTAATGATTTACAGCTTCAAAAAGGTGAAAAAATGGCGGTATTATCAGAATCTATGCCTGAGTTGGGTGCGTGTTTGTTCGCGTCTGTAATATCAGGATTGGTATCGGTTCCATTGGATATAAAATTAACTATATATGAGTTAGAATCAATTTTATCAAGTTGCGAACCTACCGTATTGGCGGTATCTCAAGCTTATGTTGAAAAAGCTTATGAATTACAAAAAAGAATTCCGTCTATCAAACATTTGATATTGTTAGATGAGCCAAAATATGATTCAAAATTAGTAAGTATATATTCAATGCCTTCAGGTGGTGAATGCAAATGGCGCCATAGATCTTTAAAAGATACAGCGTTAATCATTTACACATCAGGCACAACAGGTGCACCAAAAGGGGTTCAAACAACTTTTGGTAATATGCTGACTCAGGTTGCAATTATTTCTAAAATTCTTCCTGAAATTATGCCAAATGAGTGTGTGAATTTGTTGTCAATTTTACCAATGAATCACTTGTTTGAATTGACTGTTGGTTTTTCAACATTCTTGAATAGAGGGTCTTCAATTTTTTATCCTCAAAGTTTGAAGCCAAATGATGTTATGGCTGATATGAGAGAAAAACAAATTCATTTTATGATTGTTGTTCCAGCATTTTTGAAGTTATTAAAATCAACAATTGAATCAGATATTAGATCTTGGTCAGAAGAAGAAAGATTGTTATTTGAAAAATCTTATGCTGCGGCTGAATATATCACAGATACAAATATTAAACGCCAACTATTTAGAAGTATTTTGGCTAAATTTGGGGGCAATTTCTACGGATTTATGACTGGTGGTGCTCCGTTAGATCCATCAGTAGGTGAATTTTTCGAAAGAATTGGTATCAAGATTTATCAAGGTTATGGTTTATCAGAAACTAGCCCTGTAATCTCTTTTGACCACGGTGAAGATAGAAAATTATTATCAGTTGGTCCAGTATTAGACACTTTTGAAGCTAAGATTGATCCTGAAACTGGTGAATTACTTGTAAAAGGTCCTTCAGTTATGAAAGGTTACTATAATAATCCTGAATTGACCGCAACTGTATTAGAACCAGATGGCTGGTTCCACACAGGTGATATTGCGGAATTTGATGAAGATGGAAGACTTTATATTACAGGTCGTATTAAAAATATGGTTGTTTTATCAGGTGGTAAAAAAGTATTTCCAGAAGAAGTAGAAGCTGTGTTAGAAAATAATCCACATTTTGCAGAAATTTGTGTGTTTGGTGCAACTCGTAAAAATGGTGCAAAAGACGGTACTGAAGAATTGATGACTGTTATTGTACCAACTGATGATGTTCTTGCAAAATATTCAGATGCAGATGAATTACAATCTTTTATCAATCATGAGGTAAAAGAGCTTTCGGTAAGGCTTGCGCCATACAAACGTCCAGTAAATATCGTGGTTAGAAAAGAACCTCTTCCAAGGACAGCAACAAGAAAAGTAAAACGCAATGTTGTAAAAGAAGAAACTATGGCTATTCATTCATAATTTTGGAATAGGAAATAAAAAAGGTACATTTGATAATGTACCTTTTTTATTGAAAATTAGTATTTGAAACAATCTTTGTCGTGGTCGTTTACAACACCTATTGCTTGTAGGTATGAATAAATAATTACTGTTCCTACATACTTCATCCCTCTTTTTTTTAGGTCTTTTGAAATTTTGTCTGATAAAGGGGAAGAAACAATAATTTCTCCTGTTGTATTTTTTATAATTTTATTATCAGTAAATCCCCAGATGTAATTTGAAAAACTTCCGAATTCTTTTTGTATTTGATTAAAAATTTTAGCGTTATTTATTGCCGATTTAATTTTGTTTTTACATCTAATAATTCCTGAATTATTCATTAATTCGTTGATTTTAGTTTCGTTATAATTGATAATTTTTTCTATTTCAAAATTGTCAAAAGCTTGTCTGAAGGCTTCTCGTTTTTTTAGAATTGTAATCCAAGACAGACCAGCTTGAAAGGATTCTAAAATTAGAAGTTCAAAAAGTTCCTTATCATCATATTTTGGAACTCCCCATTCTTCGTCGTGGTATTTTATATATATTTCTGATTTTTCA
>JAFUPZ010000102.1 GCA_017472545.1 bacterium
AAAAATCACAGTCTTTTTTATTATAATCTTCTATTACTTCACTAAAAGGATAAACTGGACCGTAACAAGAATCATTTACAAATATCAAATCATCATCTTTTTGTAAAATATTATTTTCTATTAAATATTGGTAACCCCTTTTATACGAACCAAAATCATATTCTTCATGACGAGAGAAAATACAATGATTACAATAAGGTTTAATTTTTTCAATTTCTTCTTCAAAAATAGGATTATCAGATACAAAAACTACATAGTCACTGATCTCTTTCAAGCCTTTTAGCAAATATAAAACATGGTCAGCTATTATACCATTCCCTTGATAGGAAGCTAATACCGTTACTTTTCTTTTTTCAAAACTAACACGAGAGAATAAATCTTTTTCAATACTGATAGTTCCTTCTGGGAATACAACTTTTCTCATATCCGCAAAAGAGATATTTCTTTTTTCTTTCCAGCCCCAATTCTCATAATGAATTAATGGATTCATTCCATGTTCTTTAACATCAGGACTTATCATCAAGTACTCTTTAGAATTAAACAATGGGCCAGGATTTACAAAACCCTTTTTCCCAGCTTCAAAATAATGTTGTTCTAACGACATATCATGTGGTAGAGAATTTTTATAATATCTATAATACCACTCTGCATCAAACAATTCAGAATTGCGGATAATATCTAATTCTCGCTGATTTTTTGGGGCAAAACGTTTTGAAATCTTCACACCTAGAATATTAGAAACTTTTTTCCCATCTATTCTATCTTTTGTCATTATTGGCAATCCAAAAAGTTTATATTTTTTCTTATAACCTTCACGACTATAAAACAAATTTTTTAAACCTACAGACAGCTTTAAAGATGTTTTTGAATCTTTCTTTGCCACGTATATATATCCTCTCTGAAATTTTGATTATTCTGAAATAACTTTAATTCAAATTACATCAAAAATAGTAACATAAATATATTATGTCAGAGCAAAAATTTGTTTTATTAGTTTATATTTTTTTACTTAAAAAGATAAAATTCTTCCCCATAATTCTTCTGGGATTATATCATCATTTTTCTCGCAAACTTCTAATGCTTCTTTGTGAAGTTTAATAATTTTATTCTCACCAGTCAAATAATCATATTGTCTAACTCTATCTGCGGCAATCATCATTTCTCTATTTTTTGCTTCATAAGCTACACTTTTTTTCATGCCAGCTATCCAAAGCTTTTTAGCAACATCCAATTCAGAAAGTTTTTGAGTTAAATCAGCTTGAGCCTTTGAATCTTCAGGGAATTGTGTAATTCTTGAATTAAGTTGAGAAATATCTCGTCTTAAAGTTCTTAGTTTGGATTCCACAATTGACATTTGAGCCCAATGTTCTCCAAGCGGATAAATATCTATATCTAAAATATTATCTATTTGTGTGTTAAATTCTCTTTCAACATATTTATAAATATCATCTAATCTTTTTGGATCTACATTGAATTTTTTAAGAGGAGCATCATACATTTCTTGAAGTCTTTTTTGTGCAAGTTTTGCAAATGGAGTATGATTATTATTTGTTGCATAAACATTAATTTCTTCTCGCAACAATCTTCTATATTCTGATCTAACAACAGCTAACAAATCTTTTCTTGATGTAATTTTTGGCATTGCAGATTCAACAACTTCTGCTGCTGCCTTTGGCAATTTACCAGTTTTGATAATCTCAATCAACTCTCTTGTTGAATATCTACCATCTGCGTTAATATTACCTTTTTTAATCTTATGCCAATATTTTTCTAATTGTTGTTCTTTAACAAGTTTTTTAGCTAAATATTCATCTTCGAGTTTTCGTAGATTTTCAAAATATTCAAATGCAGGTCTATTTCTCTTAATTTCTTGCTCCATTTGTCTATTAAGAGTATTAACTGTAGTATCTAAATTACCTTTGTTATCTAGCCATTTTAAAATTACCTTTAAATCTGGGTTTTGAGGATCTGTTTCAGCTAATCTTTCAGCATGAGCAAGTTTTATCGCAATTTCACCTTTCTCATCTTGTAATCTTGCGAATCTATCTAATTGTGCTCTATGTTCCAAAAGTTCTAACAAGGCTTCTTTTTCTATTTCAGACTCAGGCATTTTTACAGCAAGCCTATATGACCAAATATCTTGGCTTAATAATATTTTAAACTGATTTTTCAAAACTTCTGGTTTTATACCTGTAAAAGAAACTGTATCCACATTATTTACACTTTTTGAATATGGTACAGATACTACTGAATTATTTTGTCTTACACGATTTATAAACAATTCACTATTAAATCCAATTGCGTTAATTTGCATTTTTTATTTCCCCTAATAATTAAACACTTGCCATGTAAAAACCCGTAAAAAAATATTTTGCTAGGTATAAATAATAATTAATAAATTTGCCTCCATAATCCCTGATTGATAAAATTAATTTAACGATTGTATAAGGAGAAAAATATGGAATTTATTAAGAAAAAACTAGGTCCTATTGCAAATATAGACTTTAATAAATTTTTTGCAGGACAAATTTTTGAACATTTAGCAGATGCAATAATTCAATTTTTGGTAGTAGCAATATTAATTGAACAACACGCAAATCCAGGTAAATATATGGCTTTGGTGTTTTTCTTCTTTTTATTACCACAATTTTTATTCGGGCCATTTGCAGGACAAATTTCCGATATTTTTTCTAGAAAATGGGTATTAAGTATAAGCGCACTATACAACTCACTTATTGTAGGATTCTATATATATTGCGTATGGGCAAATATCCCACTTCCAACTTGGGCAATTTATACAGGAGTATTCGCGTTAGGTATTGGTGCAGCATTATTCAATACTGCCAAAATGGTTGCTATAACTAATATTGTTGAAAGTAATCAACTTAAGTTTGCCAACGCATTAACTTCTTCAATCGGCGCTATTGCGCTTTTATTTGGCGCACTTGGTGCAAATTATATTCTAGGCTTTGGAACATTAAAAGCATTATGTATTATTGCTGGCATGTACTTTATTTCAGGTATATTTTCAGCTTTTATCAAATTCCATATCCCACAAAAATATACTACTGATAAAAATCCAATAAAAGATATTAGAGTTGCATATAACTACTTACAAAACCATAAAAAAGCCTTATACGTTGTATATTTAGCTATCTGTCTAGAATTTATCGTTGCAGTATTTTCAAATAGTTTAAATTCATTAATCACAGATTTTTATAGATTAAGTTTTTCAGATTTATCATATTTAAGAACTCTATTAGGGGTGGGAATTTTACTAGGTACAGCCGTAACAATTTTCTTTGCAAGAATAATGAGAATTCCTCACTTGTTTGCAACTGGATTTATTGTACTTTGTATTGCTCTTGTAACAGCACCATTATGCAGAAGTGTAGATTCTGCTTGGCTATGGTTATTACCAATCGGTATTGCTGATGCAGTCGTTCTTATAATGTTAGACACAATTCTACAAAAAATTGTACCTGATAAAGTTAGAGGTAAAATTTTCGGTTTCCAATTAACTTTCTGTACCCTAAGTTTCCTTATCGGTACAGCATTAGTTGCAAATATCTTAACTAACATTAATCCATTTTTGGTATTCAAAGGTATTGCACTAATTTCATTTGTATTAGCAACTTTAGTTCTAATCTTTGATAAATCATTCAGATATTTCTTATTGAAAGCAACATTGGGACAAATTTTCTTGCTATTGTTCAACTATAAAGTTGAAGGCGCAGAAAATATTCCACGTAACGGAAAATGCATTTTAGCAGGAAACCACACAGGGCACTTAGATCCATTTATTATTCAAATGGCAACTAATCGTCAGTTATGGTTTGTAACAGGTCCTGTTGCATTTACTATCCCAATAATTAAACATTTCCTAAAATATTATAACGTCCTACCTTTAAAGTTCGGTAAAGGGGTCGAAGCAATTGACGCTGCTGTTCAAAAATTGAATAGTGGTGAAGCTGTAATTATCTTCCCTGAAGGTAAATTTACTCCAGACGGTAATTTATGCAAGTTCAATCGTGGAGTAGGCTTGATGGCTCAACACGCAAACTGCCCAATCGTTCCATTTGCGATTAAAGGTGGCTTTGAAAGTTGGGGTAGAAATAAAATTTTACCAAAACTGTTCAATAATATCGTAATCCAATTTGGACAACCAATTAACATTGAAAACTATGGAGAGAATGCAGAAAAAGAAATTGCTCACGAACTTCAAAGCCGTGTAAACTTCATGAAAAAATCTTTAGAAAGAAGAGCACGCTACAACATTAATCAAAAATTACACTCAAACTTCTTAGATTTAATGAGAGAAAAAAGTGATATTTATGGACAAGTAAAAGCTGTTTCTTTAAAAACAGATAATGGTTATGAAGAAATTAGCTATATCGAACTTTCAAGAAGAGCTTTAAAATTTGCAAACTACTTGATTGAAAACTTAAACGTTGAAAGACAAGAAAGAATCGCGATAATCTGCGAATCTAGACCTGAGTTTGCGGTTGGTATGTTCGCATCAATTCAAACAGGTGCAATTACTGTTCCTTTAGATGTGAAACTAACAGTACCTGAACATACTCACATTCTTAATGACTGTAACCCAAGAATTTTATTATGTTCTAGCCATTATTTAGATCATGCAATCGAAGTTAAAAACAATGTTCCGTCTATTGAACATATCTTCGTTTTAGATGATGAAGAACGTGAACATTCTGAAATTCAATCTGTGTCAGCTTTAGAAGGTGATATTGAAAAAGAATTAGGACGTCCTCGTTCATTGGATGAAACCGCACTTATTGTATACACTTCAGGGACAACTGGAAATCCTAAAGGGGTTATGATTAGTTTTGGCAATATTTACTCTCAATTAAGAGATTTTGAAATGATGTTTAAACTAACAAACGAACATACTCTACTTTCAATTCTTCCGCTAAACCACTTATTAGAACTTGATTGTGGATTCTTTGGAATGCTATATATGGGTGCAAAAATCGTATACATTAAATCAATCAACCCAAAAGAATTGACTGCGGTTATGAAAGAAAAAGGAATTACAAATATGATTGTAGTTCCACTAATTGCAAAAATGCTAAAAAATAGCATTGATAAAAATATCAGAAAACAACCTAAAAACGTTCAAACAATTTTTGATATTATGTACAAACTTGCAAAATTTATGCCAAGATCAATTCGTCGCAAAATGTTCAAATCTGTAATTGATGGACTTGGCGGCAAATTAGAATGTTTTATCTGTGGTGGCGCACCATTAGAAGATAATGTTGCAGAATTCTTTGATAGAATTGGTGTTCCTGTATTCCAAGGATATGGCTTAACTGAAACATCACCAACTATTTCTACTAACCGATATGGACATTCAAAAATTGGTACAGTAGGCCAACCTTTGCCATCAGTTTTGGTTAAATTAGCAGAAACTGGTGAAATTCTTGCAACAGGCCCTAACGTAATGCAAGGATACTACAACAAACCAGAAATGACAGCTGAAGTTATTGATGAAGAAGGCTGGTTCCATACAGGAGATATTGGGGAAATAGACAAAGACGGATTTATCAGAATTACTGGAAGAATTAAAAACATGATTGTTCTAGGTGGTGGTAAAAAAATATTCCCAGAAGAAGTTGAAGCTGTATTAGAAACATCAAAATTGATTAAAGAACTTTGTGTAATGTCTGTAAAAATCAAATCAGGAAACAAGGCTGGCACAGAAGAAGTTGGCGTTGTAATTGTTCCTGCAGATAACATTGCTTCAAAATCTGATGAAGA
>JAFUPZ010000103.1 GCA_017472545.1 bacterium
AGTTGCAATTTCGGCATATCTATCAACCTGATCATTAAATAAATTTGTTACCAATAGAGAATTTGCTTCAAAATCATCATATAACTTGTTCAGATAAGCTTCATCTGATTCAATTACCGCATAATCATAAAACTTTGAAGGGGTAAGATTAAGTGCAAAAACGTTGGCAACACCTGTCAACATATTAGCACCTTTTACATTATGAATAACTTTCTTATCAGCATTTTCAATAATATGCGCTAATAAACCTGAAGTGGTAGTTTTCCCATTGGTTCCACTAATTGTGATAGCATACCCTACAAAATCTCTGCAATATTTCAAAAATTTTGGACACAATTTTAACGTCATCATACCAACAAAAGAAGTACCCGATGATTTATTTAACACTTTTATAGCTAGGTAAATAAATCTTGCGCATATCAATGCTAAATAAAAACTTACACTTCTCATAAATACTCCTCTAGACGTATTCAAAAAATCATGATAATATATTACAAGTAAAATATAATACAAAGTAAGAAAAGAGAAAAGATGTTAGTTTTATTTTTTACAATAATATTTTTAGCAGAATTGATTGTCGCAGGCTGGGTAATTTCAAAAATTATGTCCGCTCGTAAATATGTTTGCGAACTAAACCAACAAGTGACAGATATTCAACCAGTTATAAAAGAAAATATCGACAAAACTCACGAAGGTTTAACTAAAACATTGAATTCCCTTAGAACTTTTATCAATTTCTTAGCGGAGAAAAAAGGTCAATGTTCAAACCTAATGAAACGCAACATATTATCAACAACTGTTGCTGTCATTTTAAAACTTCCATTTAAGGAAATTTTATCAGCACTGGAAGTTATATTAAAAGTTAAAAAAATCTTAGGAAAATAAATAAAAAGGTCGGATGATTTCCGACCTTTTTATTATATATACTTTTGATTAGTATTTTTCAACCCACCATTTCACACCACCATAGTTTATAGAATCCAGACCATTTGAAAAAGCTAATGAGCCTTGTCCTGAAACAACCCCTTTGGTAGCTGAATCATAGTCACATCTTGAATTATTTTGTTGTCCATAGTGGTTACCGTTGTTTCCACTACCAGAACCAAATGAAAGAATTGTAAAATACGTATTTGAAGTAGGGTTAATAACAGCGTTTTGCACTGCAGCTGAAGATAATTCCCCTGATCTAACAGCATTACAGTATAGATATACTGGAGGTGGTTGAGCTGGTAATGCATTCAATCTAGAAGTTTCACCTTTCTTATGAGCATATGTAGATTGATTACTTACATACGGTTTACAAAGATTCATACGCCAAGCTGCATAGGAACAAGAAGATGTTGGATAAAAATTGAAAAGTAAAACAATTTCCTCAGAGCAAGCTGCAATTTGGCTAGCAACAGCGTTATTTTGACAACAGCCATCTGATGCACTAGTAATTGTATCTTTTCTAGCTAAACAACAATCTGTAGTGAAATTGGTTGCATCACAATCGCTACTAGGTTCTTTATCTGCTAACAATGGATTATCCGTAGTTGCAACATCACCAACAACATCACCATTGATTCTATCTTCGATTTTATCGAAAGTCATAGAACCTAAATTTATATCAGAAAGATCACGTCCAACAATATTTGGACCTTTTTTACCATTAATATCAATGATACCGTGAATTGAACTTGTACCAGATTGAGGCGCTAAACAAATAGTTGCACCATTTTTCAATTTCGCACAAGCCCCCATAATCAAATCGTCAACAGTTATCTCTTTTCTGACATTTGTACCTTCTTCATATTCATAGTAATAAGGTGCAAAACCTTCAGAAACAATCAAATCTCGGTTAGCGGCAGCATCACCATAATACTTAGAAACCCTCAAATATCTTTTTATAAATTTACCTGAAGAATTTTCATATGAAGAAGTATCAGATGAATACATAGAAGTTTGACCAAAATGCGATTTATTTTCAGTAACAATCAAACTATCAATAGCTGTTTTTATCGCTAATTCTTGACGTTCAATACCATTTTTCAACACTGTAGTATTGAACTTTGAAATTGTCGCAGGCAAAACAAGCGCTGCAATAATACCAACAACAGCAACAGCTAAAAGAAGTTCAGTCAGAGTAAATGCACGTTTTTTCTCAAACTTAGCTTTATGAAATGTCACTATTCAAAACTCCTTTATCCTCGTTAATTCTTATATCTTAATTATAACAGTATTTCATACATTTTGCAATAAAACAGATAATATATTTTCTATCATATTGAAATTAGTAAAAAAATATGTTACAATTATGAAGAAATTTGAAAGACGAGGTTTACAACTATGAGCAAAAAAGCATTTATGTTTTCAATGGGTGTAATTGCAGGTGTTGTCGGCGGTATCGTTGCCGGAGTACTTTATGCCCCAAAACCAGGAGAAGAGTCTAGAAAAGAGCTAAAAGATGCTATTTGTGACGCATACGACAAACACGCACCACAAATAGAAGATGCTAAACGCCAAGCTCTAGAATCTATTGACCTTATGAAATACAAACTTGAAAGACAAATTAGAAAATTAAATAATTCCGCTAAATCTAAAAAAATGCAAAAAGCTAAAGAATTAGAAGATCACGAAAACGGAAACGAAAACGAATTTGACTACTAACTTAAACTAAAAGGATTAAACTATGAATATTGAATTATCACAAATCGTATTAAACAATGGAATCACATTCTTAGTGATTGTTACAGCAATCGTTCTTGGTGTAGTTGGTTATTTCCTAGTTAGATTATTAATGGATTTATCAGTTTTAACAAAAAATGTGAATGAAACATCTATTATTCTAAACACTGAATTAAAACCAACCCTAAAAGAGTTAAATGACACTATGCGTTCAATCAACTCTATAATCCAAAGCACTGACGAAGGCGTTGAAAGCGTTAAAACAAGCCTAGAATCAGCTATTACAAAGACTAAAGAATTTTCAGAAAGCTTACTAGGTGGTTTTTTCAAAGGCTTTATGACAATCTTTTCATTAATTAAAAGAAAATAAAACTTTTAGGCAATGAAAACATTATCTATCAGATTTATAATTATGTGAGACTATTTAAAGGAGAATAAATATTATGTCAGTATCAAGATTTTTAGCAGGTTTCATCGTTGGTGGCGCTATCGGTGCCGTTGCAGGTGTATTATTAGCTCCTAGATCAGGTGAAGAAACAAGAAAAATGTTAAAAGACACCGCTGATGATATGGCAAGACGCGCAGATGAAACAGCTAAACAAATTAAAGTAAAAGCAGACGATGCAGTTTCTGATCTTCAGAAAAAAGGTGATGAAATCAAAGAAAAACTTCAAGATTTAATCGCGAAACAAAAAGAAGCAAAAGCTGAAAACGCTGAACCTGCAGAAGAAAACAAAGAAGAATCTGCTGAATAAGCTAAAAAACAGATGTATCTAAGGAGAGGTCGCAGTTGCGGCCTCTTTTTTATGTTGCAACTTAATAAGTTTTGTACTAGAATATAGCTTATAGTATTAAGGTTAAAATAGGATACTTATAAACATGAAAAAAATTGAATATTTTGAGAAGATGAGAGAGGTCTTAACGTCTTCAAGAGTTGTAAAATTACTTTATTTAACAGCTTTCACTTTTTTGATTACAGCTATCATCGCATCACAAAACTTCTTTTTCCAAAGCATTATTGACAATGGAATCAGTAAGAAAGATGTCTATGCTAGAAAAACAATAACTGTAGAAGATGTTAAACGTACAGAACAACACCGCAGAGAAGTTGCACAGAAAGTTGTACCAATACTAGTTCCAGCAGAAGACGAATTCATCAAAACAAACCTTGAAACTCTTCAAAAATCAATCATACAAATTCGTAAAAAAGAAAAATCAAAAAAAGAAAAAATCAACGAATTAAAAATTCTATTTGATATGACAGATAGCACAAAAAAAGATTTCGTTATCGACTTTTTCTTACACGTTGATGAGCCAAGCTTGAAAGAAGCTTTTGAGAAAGCATCATTATCACTAGTAAACATCTTGCAAAAAGGTATTACTGAAGATGATTACGAACGCAATAATATGCAAACCCTAATCCAAAACAATTTGGTTTCAAATGTTTCAAAAAGACAAGTTTCTGTAATCACAGCACTATTAGAACAAGTAATTGTACCAAACCTAGTTGTTGATGATGCTGCAACAGAAGCTGCAAAAATTAGCGCACAAGAATCAGTAAAACCATACAAAGTTACCTTCCAAAAGGGTGAAAAAATCTTATTCGAAGGTGAACCTGTAACTAGATTAAAACGTGATGCACTAAGAGAAGATGGTTACAACCTATATGAACTAAATTGGCAAGGTATTTTATCTATATACATTTTGGTAATATTAGTAACACTATTATTCCTAGCTTATTTAAAATACTTTGAAAAAACATACCTAGAACCAAGATATTTGTCACTTTCTGCGATGCTTGTTGCTCTAACTTGCTTAACCGCAGTAATGTTACCTACAGGTTCTTCCCCTTATGGATTGCCAATACCTGGAGTAATTATGGTTACAGCAATCTTCTTAAGCCCAAGAATTGCATTCTTATTAACCTCATTACTATTGATAATACTTACTGTTGGAATGCAATATAATATGCAATTCATCATTATATTCTCTATCTTGGCATTAATTGGTATGCTTACAATATCAAAAATCCGATATACAAGACGTTTTGACCTGATTAAAGTAGGTTTTAATCTAGGTCTTGCAGGCGTATTAACAATGTTGAGTTTATACTTTATTGATAAATGTCTAATAGATGCAAGCAACACATTTGTAATAAAAAATTATGCTTACATCTTTATTAGCGGAGTTTTGAACTCAATAATCGTACTTGGAGCATCTCCACTATTAGAAAGCGCATTCCATATTATCACACCATACGGATTGGCTGAACTAGGGGACCACAACCAACCTCTATTAAAAAGATTACAAATGGAAGCTCCTGGCACATATCACCATAGTTTAATGGTTTCAACTCTATGTGAAGCAGCAGCAGAAGCAGTTGGTGCAAATCCAATCCTAGCGAGAGTTGGCGCATTTTATCACGATATTGGAAAACTAAAAAGACCACTTTTCTTTGTTGAAAACCAATCATATTTCAGCATCGAAAACCCACATAACAAACTTAATCCAAGATTAAGTAAAATGGTTATCACCGCACACCCAAAAGATGGCTTAGAAATAGCTAGAAAAAACGGTTTACCAAGCGTTATCTGTGATTTTATACTTCAACACCACGGCGAAGGTATTGCAAAATATTTCTACAACCAAGCTGTACAAGAAGAAGGTGCTGAAAACGTTAAAGAAGAACAATTCAGATACACTGGGCCTAAGCCAAACTCAAAAGAAACTGCTATTTTGATGATTGCTGACGCTGTAGAATCTGCGGTTAGAGCAATGAAAGGTGCGACTTCTGATGAGATTGAAAATATTATTGATAAAATTATAGTTGAACGACTAAATGACGGTCAATTGGCAGATAGCCCACTTACTTTAAATGATTTAAAAATCATTGCTCAAACATTTAGCAGAATTCTCAGAGGTATGCAACACAATAGAATTAAATACCAAGAAGATATTGCTGAAGAATTTGGCAAAAATAAAATAGAAATGCCAAACAAAATCCTAGACGAAGATTTTGAAAAGAAAATTAAAGAGTTAGAGGAATCAAAACTTCCAAAGGTTCAAGAACCTGAAAATTGGTCAAATAACGAAAAGAAAGATTTATGATAAATTACAACATTTACATAGAAAACGACTATCCTGACTGGATAATCGATGAAGAAAAAATTATAAAAGCAATTCAGGAAATATTTAAGTTTTACTTAAACACTCCTGAAATTGCTCAAAATTGTTGTTTGTCTGAATATGAATTTGATACAATTTCATTTGATTTTCTATTTTGTGATAGCAAAAAAACACACGAAATAAATAAAGAATATCGTCAAAAGGATTATCCTGCAGACATTATAACCTTTGCTGTATTTGCAGATTCCCCTGAGGAAGAACAATTTGTCCTAGATTTTGAAATTAATTTAGGAGAGATTATAATAGGATTAGACAAGATTATCGAAGAAGCTCAGAAAAAAGAAATTTCAAAAGAGGTGGAACTTCTATTCCTAATAAGCCATGGTATAATGCATTTGTTAGGATTTGACCACCAGAGCGAAGACGAATTTGATTTTGTCGTAAAACATCAAAAACTAGCTTTAGAAAGTATGGGAATAAAATATGACAAAATATAAGCAAACATCCTTTTCTACGACATTCAAAAACGCACGAAAAGGTATGAGATTAACAATAAAAAGTGAACGCAACATAAGAATCCATTTGTTTTTTGCAGCATTTGTTATCATTAGTGCATATTGTTTGAATTTTTCAATAAATAAATTTTGTATCCTATTTTTGACAATTGCAGCAGTAATCTCTGCCGAAATGTTCAATTCTGCAATTGAATTTTCTCTAGATGCAATTTTTCATAACAGATACTCACGAATGGTTGGAATGGCAAAGGACATTGCTGCAGGCGCAGTAATGATTGTCACAATTAGTGCAATAATGATTGGTGTACTACTATTTGCACCACCAATAATATCACTATTCACAAAATAAACACTAGAAAGCCCTCGCTTATTGCAAGGGCTTTTAAAATTTATATAAGAAACAAGAATTAATTATTACTCAATACCAAACGTAAAGCTGCCAAGTTTTTAATGGATAACATTGTGTGTTTGTTGTGTTGTTCTTCGGCAATGTTAAAGATTCTGATAATTCTTTGAATCTCAGCTAAGTCTTGGTATGAGTTAATTCTATACACATTTTCAATTGGATCTGTTACTACTGACATCAATGTGTTTAATTCTTGTTCTTTCATTACCTGTTATCCTCTTTCCTATATACTCTTATATAAAGTATTTTTTTTTGTGAGAATTGCTTTTTTTGAAAGATGTTTGTTAATAATTCTTAATATTAGAAAAATAAAGAGACATTTACGCAAGGTAATCGACATTTTGCGCAAGGATTTCAGTTGTATTATTAGGATGCTCTAAGCTGTATGGACCATCACCATAAAAAGCACTTGCAAAATCAGTTTTGAATTCCTGCGAAGCTCTGGAACCAAAGTCCTCGTGCGAAATTGCCTTTAAACTACCAACACTAGATTGGTTGGCATTAGGATCTAATCCAACATTTTTTGGAGTATACATACTATTATTAATTTCGACCATAAACTCCTGATATCCCTATTAATATTATAAACTATGTTAATAAAAAATATAACCCCCCTTGAATAAATAAATCAAGAGAGGTTACATTTATCTTTAAAAAATTAGTACCAATCGCAATTACCTGACGAACATAAAATCTTATTCAAGTCATCCAACGTTTCAGTACGAGTCATTTCGTAAGTAACTGGAGTGATTGAAATCATATTATTGCGAACCGCAGCAATATCAGTCTTGGCATCATCAGGCTCGTTAATCAATTCTCCAGCCATCCAGTAATAAACTTTACCTCGAGGGTCAACACGACGTTCATAGTCATCTGTAAACATTCTTCGACCTAACTCAGTAATCGCGACCCCTGTTATATCTTCAGAATCAAGATTTGGAATATTTACGTTTAAAATACTCTTTTTAGGAAAATGAAAATCCTTAATTTTATCTAACAGAGAAACCACGAAATTTGCACCAAACAAAAAGTCCTCATATTCAGCTTTCATAGAAGCTAACGATACCGCAATACTAGGAATTCCAAGCATAGCACCTTCCATAGCACAACTTACAGTTCCAGAATATAAAATATCTGCCCCCAAATTTGGGCCGTGATTTATACCAGAAATTACGAAATCAGGTTTTTCATCTTCAGCTAATAACGCACTAACACCCATTTTTACGCAATCACCAGGAGTTCCTGTAGTAACCCAAGTTTTCAATGCCCCATGTTTACCTTCATCAATTTCCTCAACTCTTAATGGTGTATGCAAAGTTAATGAATGCCCAGCTGCACTACGTTCCCTATCTGGAGCCACAACATATACATTATGACATTTTGACAAGGCTTCGGTTAATGCTCTTATACCATTTGCCGCTATTCCATCATCATTAGATATTAAAATATTCATTTATAACTTCTCCCTAAAATATAACTATCAGCTAATTTTAGTATAAAACACAAATAAAGAAAATTAAAAATATTAAAAAGTGTTAAGACACCTATACAAAATATAGCAATTTTATATACTCAAAAAACTTTATTAATATGTAAACACGAGGAGTGCTTATTGAGGAATCACACACAGACTTAAGCACACACTTCACACTTCACTATTACGAGGAATGAAAGCAATTTTACATTCCAAAAGCCTTTCCTTAGAAAGGCTTTTTCTTTTTGTGAACAGATTTCTGAAATACCAATACCGTTGGTCCAACTCACAAAACAACACATGGTTGTTTTGTGAGAGATCAATGTAGGTAGTTATTGGTAAGGGTTATTAACCTTTGTTAGTTTCAACAACAAGCACTTCAGCTAGCTTACCGCCGCCACGATTTTTAAAACGAATCTCACATTTTTTCGATTCTTTTGGTTTAAAGTCATCTTTTTGATAACCGTACAAAAATTTCATAAATTCTTTGCTATACATAATACCTATTTCCCACACTAAAACAAATTAACCTTCACATATATATAAAAACATATTTTATTTAAAAGTTGCGGAGTTTACAAAAATTGTTACAAACTTAGTAATTCAAAATATCATCCAGTTGAATAAGTAGTTCTACTAATGTTTTAAACCTCCCAAAAAGTACATAATTGCTGTATAAGTTTGATATTTAAATAAAACTTGCATTTATTTAAAGAACTCATACAAACAAGGAGGTAAAAATGTCAATTAAGAAACTTACTGTGGCAGCTGCGATTGCCGTTGGAATAGCAACGTGTTCCTTGACTCCAGTAATGGCAGCTTGTCCGTGCAATACTCCAGCACCAGCAGAAGCTTTACCAGTAGTGACAGGTCCTGCGTGTCCAATAGATAACGTTCGCCCTAACTCAACATGCAACAAATGCAAAAAAGCAATGCCAGACTGTGATTGCAAAAAAACAAACCCATGTCCAGTACAAACCGATTGTGGCTGTCCTGATGAAATAAGCTGTGACAAACCAGCTGAACCATCTACCGCACTTTGTCCTCAAACAGGTAAACCTAACCGCTCAGAAATGAAACAAGTATACGGCTATCCACAAGCGGTATATGGTACAAACAATTACGTTGGCGAACCTGCAAACTCAATTTTCTCAACAGAAACAGCCCTAAAAGGTTGTCCTGCAGATAGAATGACACGAGGTATTTCAGGCGCAACAGTTGCTACTGACGGACAAATAACAGGTGCTGCAACCCAAATGCCATGCTTAAATGAATGTCCAAATATGTACAATGGAATTAACGTAAACAGAGATGATTGCAGAATGGACGGTAACAATTGTCCAATTGATATTCAATCTGCAAACTCAATCAATGCAGTAAAAAAATCATTAATTCCTTACGAAATCCCACAACAAATTCAAAATAACATTACAGGCGCGGCAGCACCATATAATGGAGCTTGCCAATTCCCAGATGTTCCAAATAGTCATTGGGCAGCCTGTGATATTGATAAATTAGCGATTAATGATGTTGTTGTAGGTTATCCTGACGGATATTTCAAACCAAATCAAAAGATTTCTCGAGCAGAATTTGCAACAATGTTAGTTAAAGGTTTCAACTTAAATTGTGACTTAGATAGACAAGCAATGTTCAAAGACGTTCCTAAAAACAATTGGGCAAACGCTGCAATTGCAAAAGCAGTTGACGAAGACTTACTAACAGGTTATCCAAACAGAACATTCAGACCTGATGCTAACGTAACTCGTGTAGAAGCATTAACATCAATCGCAAAAGGTATGACTTGTGATATGGATAGTTGCAAAGCCAATGAAATCTTAAGCCAATATGCTGACGGTAACAAAGTACCTGATTGGGCAAAAATTCCTGTAGCAAAATCATTACAAAACGGAGCATTAAAAGATTCTCCAACACCAAATATGATTATGCCACACAGAGATGCCTCACGTGCAGATGTAGCATCAATGATGCAAACTGTTCGTGTAGCATTAGGCTATGACACAAATCCAAGAACAGCACACAACGTTTGTCCAGCCTGTCCAATAGAGAAAAACGCGTTGATTGAACACGAAGAAATCGTAAAAATTCCTACATTGAAATTATCAATGATAGACCAATTGACAGCAAAATCTTCTCACGTAGGTCAATATTTCAGAGCAAATACCCTAGAAGACATTACAATTAACGGTAGAACATATCCTTGTGGTTCAAGAGTAACAGGGCAAGTTGTCGAAGTTATTAGACCTTCAGGCTGTGACAAAGGTGCGTTAAAACTAGCATTTACAGAAATTAAAAATGGTGATTGCAAAACAAAATTACAAAAACAAATTCTTCAAGCACAAGTTAACAAGTCTAAAAACGTAAACCCTGTTGCAAGACTTGTAGAAATGCCATTCACTTGGGCAGGTTCATTAGTCGGTGTAGTAGGTAGAACAGCAGGCGGCATCGTAACAAACTTAGGTAACGCAGTTGAAAATGTATCTAACGATGCAGGTTATATGTTAGGACACGTATTCCAAGGTCAATTCGGCGCGGCTGCAAGAAACTTAGGGGACGGTATATTTGAAACCGTTAAAGCACCAGTTGACGTAACAAGAACAGCCTTATCAGGTGCAATGGGCTTATTCCAAACTACAGGTGATGAATTTGCTTACCTTGTTGATCCTCGCGGATACAAAATCTCCGCAGTTAATCCTAGGGAACACGTTACTATCGCATTTGGATGTAATGAATAATACATAATCCAAATTATAGTTGATAATTCATCACAAAAGGAAACGGCAAGAGTTTATTCTCTCGCCGTTTTTCTTTTTATCATTGATTTGACACTCATTACATTACTGTTTATTAGGTAATATCTATAGATATTTGATTGCTAAATATGCAGTACAGATTGCTAATGAAATCATTGTAATCAACGCACCGTATTTCATAAATCTCATAAATGAAATCTTATGACCTTGTGATGCTGCAGTTTCTGAAACAATAACGTTTGCAGCTGCACCAATGATAGTTAAGTTTCCACCCAAACAAGCACCTAATGATAATGCCCACCATAAAGCTTGTGTATTACCAGTAATTGCATTTGGGTTTGCTGGATTAACCAACTCTGAAATCAATGGAGCCATTGTTGCGGTGTACGGAATATTATCAATAATACCTGATAAAATACCTGATGCCCAAAGTATAATCATTGTTGCAGCATTCAAGCTTCCATTTGTTAATACAATAAGTTGATCTGCTAAGTATTTAATACCACCATTAGACTCAAATCCACCAATAATGATAAACAAACCTACAAAGAAGAAAATAGTTAACCACTCAACATCTTTGTAAATTTCTTTTGGTTCTTCAAACAATAACAAGAATGCCGCACCAGCTACTGCAAATACATAAGCTGATATATGTGTAATATCATGAGTTACAAAACCTAAAATCACCAAAACCAATGTAATCATTGAACGAATCATAAGAGCTTTATCTGTAATTGTTTTAGAATTATCCATATTCGCAACTTGCGCCATTTTTTCAGGAGTAGCTTTTAAGCCTTTTCTGAACATAAACACTAAAATTGATATACACACAATAAAAATAATAGCAACAACTGGAGAAAGTTCACGAACAAAATCCATAAAGCTCAAACCTGCTCTTGTACCAATAATGATGTTTGGAGGATCTCCAATCAATGTTGCCGTTCCACCAATATTTGAAGCTAAAACTTCAGTAATCAAAAATGGAACAGGATCTGTTTCAAATTCTTTTGCAATAATAAATGTAATTGGCATCATTAAAACAACAGTAGTTACGTTGTCCAAAAATGCAGATGCAATAGCCGTAAACGCAGCTAGTGCAAACAATACAGTTTTTGGATGTCCCTTTGTTGCCTTAAGTAAATGTAATGCCATCCACTTAAATACACCACTACGACTTGCAATATGAACAATAATCATCATACCAATAAGTAAGAAAATTACCTCAAAGTCTACATGTTCAAATACACCTTTGATGTATTTCATATTTTCAACATATAAATGTCCTTCTAAAGGAATTAATCCAAGTAGCATCGTCAAGGCTGCCCCAACAAGAGCTACTACAGATTTTTGAATTTTTTCGCTGGCAATGAAGATGTATGCAATTAGAAGTATTGCACCCGAAATAATCATTCCATGCGTGTGAATAAAATCTAACATCTCTCTTTTTCTCCCTTTTATACAAGGTCAATTATATCATAAAAAAAATTGAGCTTTCGCTCAACTTTTTTTTAAAATTTATGTGTAATTAGTGCATAAATATCATTAAATAAAATCAACACCATCAATATTATTAATAATAAGAAAAATACAGAACTGATTTTATTTACAGCATCTTCATTTAATGGTTTCCCCCTTAATTTTTCAATAATTAAGAACATGAAATGCCCACCATCTAATGCTGGAATTGGCAAGAAATTAATTAGCGCTAAGTTTAATGAAATCATTGCAGTCAGCAACAAACCTGAGAAAATCCCATTATTTTGAATAATATCGCCACCCATTTTGGTAATCAACACAACACCGTGTAATTCTGAAACCTTAACTTTGCCACTAACGATTGACCACAAACCATAACACATTGCATAAGCTTGATATGACAAATACGCAAAAGATCCTTTTATAATTGATGATGGAGTATCGGTCTTGATTAATTTTTGAGACAAAGACAGAGTAATTCCCATCATACCCTCTTTATTAGGATATATAGGTTTTAATTCAACAATTTTACCATCTCTCAACACACTAACATTTAATGGGTGAACAGTATCAGATACTGCGAAAGATAAATCTTCCAAAGTTGTATCCTCAGTCAAGGTATAAGCCTTTTTACCTTCAATTGCATCTCTTAATTTTATCTGAGTTTGAGTTAATTTAGTTCTTGGGTCATTTTCATACTTATCCCCAAATAATTGTAAGTCAAACAAATCTTTATCCGAGATTTTTATTGCTGGTTCAATAATATCTTGAGGTAATACAACTTTTGTTCCTGCTTTAATTATCTCTTCATTAGCAAAACGTGAATTTAACTTTTTCAACAATTCCACATTTTCTTTAGCAAATTCACCATCTACTTTAGCATTATATTTTGCACTATTACTAGAATATAGTGTAACAGCATTGCTAGTATGAATATCAGAGCCATTAATTTTTACAATTTGGTCACAAACTTCTAACCCACTTTGCCAAACAGATTCTGACTTTGGTGCTTGAATTTTATCTATACCAACTTGGAATTGTCCAGAAGGCAACTTACCCCAAACGGTTGCAGTAATTACAACAAGAAGAATTGCCGTAATAATATTGGCAATAACACCTGCAGAAATTACAATCATTCTTTTCCAAACAGGTTTTGTCATGAATTTATCTTCGTCTGCAACTGGAGTCGGAGAATCTTTTTCATCATCAGGGAAAGAAACATAACCTCCCAATAGAAATGCATGTACTAAAACTTCAACATCCCCAACCTGTTTACTCCACAATGTTGGACCAATTGGCAAACCAAAACCGAATTTTGTAACTTTTATACCTAAAGCTCTAGCCGCAAAAAAGTGCCCTGCTTCATGCACAAGTACCAAAAAACTAAGCAATAAAATCATTATAATAATAGACATGTCATTCCTCTTCTTTGTAAACATATTCCCTCACCCTTACTAAAGGGAGAGGGTTAGGGTGATGGTTTATCTTGTTAACCCTTTACCCTACTTCTTAAATTGTTCTAAAAATCTTACATCATTATTAAAGAACAATCTAATATCGTCAATTGCATATTTTAGCATAGCAAGCCTTTCAACCCCCATACCGAATGCAAAACCTGAATAAACATCAGGATCAATCCCAACACCGCGTAATACGTTAGGGTCAACCATACCTGCACCTAAGATTTCTAGCCAACCTGTGCCAGAACAAGTTCTGCAACCTTTTCCTTCACACATAATACATTGAACATCGATTTCCGCAGATGGTTCAGTAAATGGGAAAAAGCTATTTCTAAATCTTGTAGGACGGCTTGCACCAAAATAAATTCTAATAAATTCGTTTAAAACACCTTTCAAATCACCAAAAGTAATATCTTTATCAACATAAAGACCTTCAATTTGGTGGAAGAAATTATTTTTACGAGAATTGATATTTTCGTTTCTATAAACTCTACCTGGAGCGATAATTCTAATAGGAGGTTTTTGATCTTCCATTACGTGAATTTGAGCACCTGAAGTTTGGCTTCTCAAAACAACATTATCTGCAACATTAGTAAAGAAAGTATCTTGTACATCACGAGCTGGGTGATCTTTTGGCACATTCAACATATCAAAGTTAAAATATTCTGTTTCAACTTCTGGAGAATTTTCATTTGGTGCAACAGAAAACCCTAAGCTTTGGAAAATAGAAACGATTTCATTTGTTGTTGAAGTTAATGGATGAACATGACCATGTGGCACAAATTGTCCAGGCAAAGTTACATCCAATCTTTCTTTTTCTAATTTTTTATTTAATTCTTGTTCATAAAAAACTTGGAACTTTTCAGAAATTGAAGACTCCAATTTTTGAGTAATATCATTAGCCAAAGAACCTACAATTCTTTTGTCATCAGGTGATAAATCTTTTAACCCTTTTTTAATTTCATTAAATTCACCTTTTCTACTCAAATATTTGAATTTTATATCTTCCAAATCTTTTACTGACACAGCTTTTTCAATATCAGCTGAAGCATTAGCATATATTTTTTCTAATTGTTCCTTCATTTTTTCACCTATTTCGAAATTCTTCGGCTCTTACCTGTCATTCTGAGCCTTTCTTTACCCCCGAAGAATCTCATAACTTATCGCCTCAGAATGACGTTATAATCAATAATTTATAATATCATTAAACTTCTTTTCATGACCTATTGTAGTTTTTGGACCGTGCCCAGAATAAACTTCAATATCCTCAGGTAGTGTAAATAATTTTTCTTTAATACTTGTAATTATTTGCTCAAAATCACCCTCAGGCAAATCACATCTTCCACAACTACCTTGAAATAAAGTATCACCTGAAAAAAGTTTATCTTCGACTAAAAAGCACATCCCACCTCGAGTATGACCAGGAGTTGCAATAGCTTTAATTTTTGTATTACCGAGTTCAATAATATCACCGTCTTTTATAAACCCTGCAATCTTGGGAATTGTTCCACCCATCATACCTAGAAACATCTGAAGCATATCTGGAACAAGTTTCACTTGGTTCATATCTTCTTCTGCAATATAAGTATCCACATCAAATTCCTGCTTAAACCCTTCAACCCCCATCAAATGATCAAAATGACCGTGAGTAAGAAGAATTCGTTTCAAATTCACCCCACTATCTTTTATAGCTTGGATAAATTCAGGACGAGCTGATGAACAATCAATCAAAACAGCATCTTTTGATTCTTCATCAATCACAAGATAATTATTAGCGTCAATAGGTCCTTCTACAAAAGTTTTTATAGTAATCATAACAAACCTCTTACGCTCTTACTACATCAAAGATTTTTTTACAAGTATCAAATAATTCTCTAGCATCTTTCAATGCAACCATATTTGGCCCATCACATTTTGCTTTATCTGGATCAGGGTGAACTTCGAAGAATAAAACGTTTGCCCCAACAGCCATAGCCGCTTTCGCTAGAACTGGAACAAATCTTCTATCCCCACCTGAGCAGATACCATTTGCACCTGGCAATTGAACACTGTGAGTAGCATCAAACACTACAGGATAACCAAATTGTTGCATAATAGGAATTCCTCTAAAATCAGATACCAAATTATTGTATCCAAAAGAAGAGCCCCTATCTGTTAGCATAATATTTGTATTACCAGAATCTTCAACTTTTTGAACAAGACTTCCCATCTGTTCAGGAGCCAAAAATTGTCCTTTTTTAATATTGACAATTTTACCAGTTTCAGCTGCGGCAACCAACAAATCAGTTTGTCGACACAAAAACGCTGGAATTTGCAATATATCAGCAACTTGCGCAACTGGCTTTGCCTGATCTGGAGTATGAATATCCGTAACAATTGGTAAATCGTATTTTTCTTTCACCAACTGCAACATCTCTAACCCTTTTTCCATACCTGGACCACGGAAAGATGTAATTGATGAACGATTTGCCTTGTCAAAAGAAGATTTGAATACAAAGTTTATACCCAATTCTTTTGTAATTTCTTTTAAACCTTGAGCGGTTTCATCTAAAATTTCTTGGCTTTCAATAGCACAAGGACCAGCAAGAATAGTTAATTTATCCCCACCGATTTCAAAATCCCTTAATTTAATTCTCTTAATATTTTCCATACAAAAATTATATGTAAAACATACTAAAATA
>JAFUPZ010000104.1 GCA_017472545.1 bacterium
AACTACACTGCAATTTTACTATCTGCGATTATGGAAATTAGATTGTTTGATTACGAATCTGCAGAAATGAAGTTAAGCTTTTTGGCAAAAGTTGCCCCAAATGAAAGTAGTACTTATGAATACGCGAATCTAAAATTATTAAAATCGGATTTTCGTGCAGCAGAAAAATATGCGAAAAAATCTATAGAATATAATAAATTAATGCTACCAGCATATTTTGTTCTCGGTGAAGTTTATTCAATTCAAAAAGATAGAAACAGTATGGATGAAATATTCAGATTGGCGATTGAAAGAGGGTTGGAAAACGATACCCTTCATTTTGAATGGGGTAAAGGTTATGTGAGATTTTTCGATTTTGAGAATGCAAAAGTACAGTTTGAAAAAGCTTTGGCAACAAACCCTGAATATCTTGATGCAAAAATTGGTATGGCATTGGTAAATGCTCACAATGGTGACTTTTCTACTGTTGATGAGTTAAAAGAAAAAAATGGTGAAAATGTTTATATTCAGGAATCAATAGCTTTGAGTCGTGTGGCAGATGGAAGATACGAGGATGCTATTGAAATGTTTAAAAAAGCATTGAGAACAGATCCTAAACAAGTATATAATCTTCTGAATATTGCTCGTGCATATAAAGCTTTGGATAATAAAGACAAAACAAGAGAATTTTATGAAAAATTTATCCAAGAAAATCAACACTATTGCGAGGGTATTTTAGAATATTCAAAATGGTTAATTAATATTTCAGATTTTGCAGATGCTCAAAGAAAGCTTAGAAAGGCTGATAAATTACGCAAAAACGATATAGAGATTATGAATTTGTTGTTCTATACATCTTACAGACTTGTCAAGGAAAATATTTGCGAATATAATGTAAAGGAAGCAATTTCGATTGCGGAAAAAATCAAATCTTTAGGAAATTTTGATTACGAAACCGAAAGAATAGAATTAGAAAATATATTAGTAAATATACAGGGAAATAATTAAATTGAAAAAGGTAATAGTACAAAAGTTTGGTGGAACATCTGTTGCAGATACAGATAAAATAAAAAATGTTGCCCAAACTGTTATCAGGGAGAAAAATAACGGGAATGATGTTGTGGTAGTTGTTTCAGCGATGGGACATACTACAGATCATCTTGTTAAAATGGCGAAGGATCTTAACCCTAATCCTTCAGCAAGAGAAATGGATATGCTTTTGTCTACAGGTGAATGTGTGTCAATTGCTTTGTTAACAATGGCTATTCAAGCTCAAGGTCATAAGGCTGTAAGTTTTAATGCTACACAAATTGGTATTTTGACAGAAAATGTTCACTCAAAAGCTAGAATTGTTGATATTAAAACAGATAAATTGAAAAAGAATTTAGAAGAAGGGAATATCATAGTTGTTGCAGGATTCCAAGGGGTAACAGAAGATGGAGAAATCACAACATTAGGTCGTGGTGGTTCAGATACTTCTGCGGTTGCTTTGGCTGCAGCATTAAATGCTGAAAGATGTGATATTTATACAGATGTTGAAGGGGTTTATACAACAGATCCAAGAGTTGTTCAAAACGCTTCAAGACTTGATATTATTTCGTATGAAGAAATGTTAGAGCTAGCACATGCCGGCGCTAATGTTCTTCATCCGCGCAGTGTTGAAACTGCAAAACAATATGCTGTACCACTAAGAGTTCGTAGTAGTTTTAAACTAGACAATATGGGAACTTTAATTTTAGGAGTAGAAAAAATGGAAATACATAAACCTGTTGCAGGTGTTGCTGCTGATTCATCACAAGTTAGAGTTGTAGTTTGTGATGTTCCTGATACACCTGGTGCTGCGGCAACATTATTCAGTTCTTTAGCTGAAGAAAATGTATCTGTAGATATGATTATTCAATCATATGCACGTAAGGTATCTAATACTAACGATATTGCGTTTACTATTAACAAAGAAGATTTGGATAAAGCTACCGAAATCTTAAAAGAAGTTAAGGTGAAATTAGGTGCTGCCGATGTTAAAATTGACGATGATATTGCAAAAATTTCTATTATCGGTGCAGGCATGATTGACAGACCTGGTATTGCTTCAACAATGTTTAAAACTTTAGCAACTAATAATATAAACATTAGAATGATTTCAACAAGTGAAATCAAGATTAGTTGTTTAATTAACAAGGAAGATGCTCAAGCTGCAGTTAAAGCATTGCACGAAGTATTTAATCTTGGTTGTGATGAAATTGCAGATGTAAAAGGCACTTTACCTGATGTTTAATCTGTAATTGTAAAGATTGTTTATAAAAAAGGTAGAATTGTTAAAATTCTACCTTTTTAACTAGCAAAAAATAAAATTTTCTGTATTAATATGTTTGGGGAAAGTGGTCTTTAATATGGTAAATTTAATTACTCAAAAAATTACATCTCAACCAATAGTTAATACATATCAAACACAAGTAAAGCCTGTTGAACAGCGATCACAGGTTCAATCTGCACCTGTTGAAAAAGATGTTAAAACTAATAATAAAAAACATATTCTAATTCCTGCAAGTTTATTTATTGCAGGGGGAACGATGTTGTATTTTGGGTTGAAAAAACCATCTCCTGAAAAGTTCTACGATAGATATGCAAAAGGTAAACTTTTTGAGATGGATAAAAAAATGAGAGCATATACCTCTTTTGTTAAAGATACTTTAAATTCTGCTTTTGAGGGAGTTACAGAGTTTATTCAGAATTTTAAAAATACTAGATTTATAGAGCCTTCTGAAGATTTAGGACCACTAAGAGTTTTAAAAGATCCAAGAAAACTATTGAGTGCTCAAGATATTGCGTTTGAGGCAATTGAATCAACCGATAGAGCTGAACAAAAACTCGGCGCACCTATTTTCAGAGAATTTTCTTCTTTTGTTACTAATGTAAAAAAAGGTGCAAATTCTGCCATAGAAAGACAACAAAGAATTGTAAATTTAGAATTAGGTGATTATGTATGTGTTCCTGGACTAAAAAATGAAAAACATTCAGATTTAGTTGAAGCTACTGAAAACAGACTTATTGAAATGAAGAATTTCTTTTCTGGGCAGACCGTGAGAATTGCTAATGAGCAAATTTCATTAGTTTCCAAACGCAAATATCGTGAAATGGCAGAAGCTATATTGGAATCAAGAAGACGTATCAGACAATCAAAAGCTAATATTGTTGAAACAACTTATGCAAGTATGCGTAGAATTTTTGGTGTTAAAGATTTAAAACCAACTTATAGTATTATCCCAGAAGCAAAAGATTTTGAATTGCTTACTCCAGAGCAATTAAAGCCAACAAAAACATTACCTAAAAAATTAAGAGATGCAAGTCAGTATAACGTGTACTTGAAAGCTATAAGAACAAAAGACTTTGCGAATTTGACAGACGATGATTTGAAAGAAATATTCTATAGTACTGGATATAGTAATGATTTACAAGATTTGGGATTTTTAATTGATAAACTAAGATTGAAACAGTTTGTTGACCAATCTCGAAATGCTACACATACTTCAGCATACGATGTAATTATTCCAAAATTAGAATATTTATCAAAACGACTTCATGAATTTGGTAAACGAGAATTGTTAGATTTAGTAAGTGCAGATTTTGGAAAAATGCAGGTAGAAAATAAACGTTCAAGTGTATATTATATAATGCGTGTAGCAAGACGTTTGGGTATTGATAGTATACAAGATGTGGATGCGATTTTGTTAAAAGAAAATACTGCTTATGCGGATATGAGCATCAGAAAATATATTTCAATTTTTAGAGATAACCCAGATTTGTATTTCTGTTAATTTAAGACATGTTAAAAGATATAAACAAACTCCTTTTATAAAATAGTATAAAAGCATGTTCATGATAGAATTTTAATAACAATTATCTAGAGAGATATTTTATACTAAAAGGAGAAAAAGAATTATGACAGAAAAACGAGTATGGCTTTTCAGAGAGGGCGACGCATCTATGCGTAATCTTCTTGGTGGTAAAGGTGCAAACTTGGCAGAAATGACAAACTTAGGCTTGCCAGTTCCTCCAGGTTTAACTATCACAACTGAAACTTGTATGGCTTACATCAATAATGGTAATAAAATGCCAGAAGGTTTAATGGATGAAGTTAGAGCTGCTTTGAAAGAAGTTGAAGCTCAAAAAGGCCAAAAATTTGGCGATCCAGTAAACCCACTTTTAGTATCAGTTAGATCTGGTGCTAGAGTTTCAATGCCTGGTATGATGGAAACTATTCTTAACTTAGGTTTGAACGATCAAACTGTTGAAGCAATGATCAAATTAACAAACAACCCAAGATTCTGCTATGACTCTTATAGAAGATTCTTGACAATGTTTGGTTCAGTTGCTTGGGAAATGGATAGACAAAAATACTTCGAATCTGAACTTGAAAAAGTTAAAGAAAGAGAAGGCGTAAAACAAGATACAGAAATTTCAGCAGAAGGCTTGAAATCTTTGATTCCTGTTTACAAAAACTTAATCAAAGAAGTTACTGGAAAAGAATTCCCACAAGATCCATACGTACAACTTCAAGAAGCTATTGAA
>JAFUPZ010000105.1 GCA_017472545.1 bacterium
GGTTACCAAGTAGGTGTTCAACTTAATTATTCAGCATTCAATTTAATGTTATTGAAAAAGCAAGTTGATGAAGCAAATGCTACTTATAAAAAATTCGTTGCCGATTATGAACAAGAAAGACAAAATGTTTATTTGGATGTAAAATCTGCATATATCAATTTGATGAATTCATATGACAGTATTGCTGTTTCAAAATTAGCGTTACAACACGCTAAAGAACAACAATATCAGGCTTTTAGACGTTATCAAGTTGGTTTGGGGGACGCAATCGAGTTTAAAGATTCTGAAAATACTTACTTGAATGCTCAGTTAGATTATTATTCAACACTATTGCAATACAATATAAATGCAGCGGAGTTAGAAAGGGTAATTGGAGCTCCAATAAAGTCTTCTGATAAAGCTTTATAATTTTATATGTAAAGATTGTAAACGGTGTAAGATTCTTTTCTTACATCGTTTTTAGCTGTTTGAAATCTCAAAAAGGCAATTTTTATTTTAAAAAATACTTTATAAAAATATACGAGATTAGTACAGGAGAAATAGGGGATTTGTAATGTCAACAAAATTGTTATTAACTTTAGGGCGAAATGTTGGTGTTGAAAATTTTACACAACTGAAAAACTTTCTTAAGGGAGTTTCTAGAACTTCAGTTGGGAATACTCAACGAGCAACAATTAATCTTACAACCAAACAGCTAGAAGATTCTGTTAGGTTATTAAATGATTATAAACCAGGTTTATTTGAAGGTTATTCAACAGCAAGAGAAGTTGCTGCAAAATATGCCCCAAGAGCTTATGCTCCTAATACTTTGCATCATGTAGATTTGTCTTTTGCGCAACCTGCAGAATCCAAATGTATTTTTGGATTTGCTACCGAAAGTAAGGATGCGACAGGTTTAGTAACTGATGCCAACGGGTTCTTTTCTTATGCTCCTGATGGAGTTAAATTAGGTATCTACTCTAATTCTGAGGCTGGTAAAATAGATTACGTAGCAGATATTCTTACAGACGCTTTACATCCAGTAGTTCCTGATGTTTCCAAATTGATGCAATTTACAGATAATAATGGGGTAAGAACAATTGTTTCTAATGTTGAAAATTTGGGTGCAATAAGAAAATTGGTAGGACGAGCTGAATTACCAGTAGAATATATTGAAGATATTACTAAAGTCTCGGGACCAAATCCTTTTTTAGGTACATAAGATAGTTTGAATTTAAAAGTGGCGCGGCGGTTTGAAAAACCGCCGCGCCCTTTGTGTTAAATCTTTTTATTATTCCAAAAGTGTCGTTTGATTTTTGAGATAAATGAGATTGAATCTATGGACTTATTTCCTTTTACAGAAACAATATTATATTCATTTGGTTGAACTGTTCTTGAATATCTTAATTTTGTTGGTCCAAATAACATAACATAAATTGGACGATGCCCTTCAGGGATTTCAAGGAATTCACAAAGCTCAGGAAAAGCTTTCAAACATGCTTGCACAAGTCCACACCAAACCGTACCTACACCAAGGCTTTGTGCGTATAATTCTAAATAACTTAGCGCAATAACTCCGTCTTGATCTGCACAAGATTCTTCAGGTGGCGCTGAAACAACAATTAAGTGAGGTGCTCCTCTAAATAACAAGTCGTTACCGTTTTCGATTGCTTTTTTATATCTGCCAAATTTTTTACTGATTAAGTTTCCGCAAGGTGAAGCTAAGACTTTTTTGATTTTGTCGTATGTCATTGTTCTGAATTTTTGCATAACTTCAATGTCATCGATAATTGAGAAATGTAGTTTGTGGATATTTCTGCCAGTTGGAGCATATTTTAGCATGCTTTTTAGCTTTTCTAACCTATCAGAATCAAGGTTTTCTTGTACATAATCTCTGAAACTTTTCCTTGATTGGATTAAATTTAGTAACTCCCCATGTTTTGGAAAGTTGTTGCATTCTGTTGAATCTGCAGGATCTTTCCCTAATATTGAAATTGCACCTACAGGACAGATAGCCAAGCAATGTTGGCATTTCATGCAGTGCTCTTCTTCACTTGGGTTTATTTCAGGAATTTGTTGAGCATTAAGCTTAATTATTTTTGGACTACAGTCTTTTTCGCATAAGCCACAGTGAATACATTTTGTTTCATCAACTTTGAAGTTTAGTTTTGACATGCTTGTTCCCTTTTTAGTTTTCTTATTTTCCATTTTAATTCTCGTTTTATATATTTTGCAAGGCGGTTAATTCGGTAATTAATGTAGAATGCTCCGAAAAATAACCAACCGAAAATGCTGTGTTTTATGTCTAATTCAAATTCTTCTTTAACATATCTTTCGATATTTTTCAAAATTTGTAGTGCTAAGATTAAGTGTGTTAATTCCCATACAATGTCTGCCGCATTGATTATGAATTCAGTCTGAATGCCTTTGTACATCATATAAAATGAGGTTAAATGACTCAAAATCAGTACAGCAAACCAACGAGATCTATGAATATAGTGTTTGGGATAAATTGTGTTAATGTCTGTAATTAATTTCCATAACCAAATATACCAATATACCCCAAAAGTTACCACGCTCAATAGAACAAGTATTGGTGTTCTAGTTTTTCTTATTGCTACATTAGTTTTGCTTAAAGACTCTTCTGACATATCCCAATTATACCAGTATTTTGTGAAATTTAAAATACTTCAAAAATTTTATAAAAATCTTCTTGACAATAAATCTTGAATTGGTATTATAATAATACATTCGAAGCAATTGCTTGGAGGAGTGCCAGAGCGGTTGATCGGAGCGGTCTTGAAAACCGTCGTACGTGCGAGCGTACCGTGGGTTCGAATCCCA
>JAFUPZ010000106.1 GCA_017472545.1 bacterium
TGAATTCTTCAAAGAATTACTTTGGGTACAAAGAGGTCTAATCGCAATGAACTGGACAAAAGCTCACGACAGAGCTAAGGAATTTATCCACAATATTCCAAAAGTTCTACCTGCAGAAGCTGACTTCTCATTATAGAGAGTTGAATAAGTTGACCGAGGGGTTTGAAATTCAAACCCCTCGTTTTTTATTATTATGTCATTTATCAAGTCATTCTGACGAAAGTTATACAGATTCATAAACACTTTGAACGCTGAAAATATCTCTTTCTGCATCATAAACAACATCCTCAAACGTTATTCGTTTCGGATTATTGTTCAGTACAAATTCAGCTTGTCTATTATTAACACGCGAATATGCACCTTGACAACCTTCCCTTACTGTAACATTTTCCAAAATGCCAGTATTACTTGTACCTTGTTCTGGCATCCAACCTGTTGCCATACCTTTGTCAAATGTTATTGACTTGAATCTAGTATCTTCAATTTGTGATTTTTTAATCAGTTCAATAATTTCTCTGCGATAAGAGTCATCCCCATATTTTGCAACCTGCATTGCATCGGCCAAAGTCAATGTTTCTTTACCCATAACATATTTAAACAAATCGGTTTTAGATGCAAAATGAGTTTCGTATTTGCCTGTATAATCATGAACCTTTACTTTTTTTGCCTTAAACATATTCTTTAAAACATTCCATTTCGTTTTCTTAGCTAAAGCACTATCTAAAACCACAGAATTAAACATTCCTGTATCTCTATTTCCACGAAATGCCGTAAATGTTTCAGTAACTTTTGACGAACCTAAAAATTTGCTTAAAGCCTCAACTTCATCAGCCTTTCTTACAAAGTCATCACTTGATTCAACATAATGAGTTAAAGCAGTAGAACCTTTCATCATTACATCAGAATCTGTAGAAAGTTTTAGCGCCCCAACACCTTCAATTTGTCTAATTTGTGGGATTGTTAAAGTTTCAAGAGCCGATCCATTTAAATGACCATCAAAATATGCCAATAAAGATGAAACATGTTCCTTACTTGGATGATTTAATAAGTATTCATAAGCCTCTTTATTATGAACCTTTAATATAGTCAGTTGTGCTAAGTTTCTTGCACGAGGAGTTTGTACTCTATACAACATTTCTTTAGTCGCTTTGTCATAATCATAACCCTCAAGTGGCAACGTTTTGTATAATTCTTCAATTTCATCAAAAGTTTTAACCAATTCTTTTTCTGACAACATATCTACAGCTCGGACAAATTCTTTGTCGTTAAAAATTGGCCAACCACCATTGAAATATTTATGGTCATAAATATAATCAAACTTAGATGGCGAAGTTCTATATAAATCAGTTAAAAATTCACCTTTTTGCTTATAATAAGGTCCCAACTCATCTAAAATTTTCTGCAAACGTTTTGGAATTCCACCATCAGCAACAAGTTCAAATGTATCAACTTTTGCTTTTGCTGGAAGTACATCATCCATAACCCCTACGGCTTTTGCTGGTTTAACACTTCTTAATGGCAATACATCAGCAATATAGCGACAAGTTCGCTTTGCAACTTCTTTAATAAGCATAGTAATTTCCCTTTATTTTTCCCCGTACTAATATAAAGGAAAATTTTTGATATAAATTGCTATAAATCAAAAAAATGTAACAGAGTTTTAAATATATTTTTGTAAAATAAGTTTTTTTAAAGCCTTTGCCATAATTGCATCAGGTTCGATTTCTAAAACTCTATCCAAATATTCAATAGCTTTATTATAATTGCCTAATTTTTTCTGAGCAGCACCCATTGCAAACAATGCACTTACAAATTTATCATCCAGTTCAATAGCTTTTTCCAAATCCGCAACAGCGCGTTCTATATCAGGGTTTTCAATATCTTTTCTTGATAAAAGAATATCTGCACGATTGTAATAGGCATCAGTCATTTTTGGATTGATTTGAAGCGCTTTTGTATAATCCAAAATTGCATCGTCAAAGTTTTTCAATGCTTGATTTACAACAGCACGATAAAAATATGAAATATCCCAATCGTTTCTCAATTCGATAGATTTGTTCATATTGTCTAAAGCAATATCCAAATCGCCAGTTCTTAATTCTTCTATTCCCTTGTCTAAATATTCTTTATAAGTCGTCATAAATTTATTATATAACAAACAAATTCATGCTATAATTCTTACAAAGAGAGGAATTATGGATAAAAAAATCTTAGCCAATATTGCATTGTTTTTAACAGCATTAATCTGGGGTTTGTCATTTGTTGCACAAAAAGCTGGAATGGATTTTGTTGGTCCATTTAGTTTTAACTTTGCAAGAAGTATACTTGGAGGTTTCAGTTTACTACCTGTGATTGGTATTGTAAAACTAATGCAAGAAGATAAGAGAACACCTATCCAAAAAGATGTTCAACACATTAGACTTGCGCAAGGTGGCATTGCTTGTGGGGTAGCATTATGGATTGCTATGACAATACAACAATATTGTATGCTTCACGCTCCTGCAGGAAAAGCTGGATTCATCACAGCATTATATATAATCTATGTACCACTAATTGCAATGTTTTTTGGTAAAAAAGTTACAAGAAACGTATGGATAAGTGTTGGATTAGCAGTTATTGGTTTATATTTATTATGTTTCAAAGATTCCATTGGCGGATTTAGCATTTGGGATTTGTGGTTACTTTTGGCAGCATTTTTCTATGGTTTACATATAATTGTTGTCAACCATTTCGCAAGAAAAGCTAACGCTACAAAAATGTCTTGTGTTCAATTCTTTGTAGTTGGATTATTATCAATTCCTTTGATGTTAATTTTTGAAGAACCTACTTGGGCAAGTTTTGTAGCTTATAAAACACCTATATTATACGCAGGGATTTTAACCTGCGGGGTTGCTTATACTATCCAAATTTTTGGACAAAAATTCACAACATCACCAACTGTAGCTTCATTGATTTTAAGCTTGGAATCAGTATTTGCAGTTGTAGGTGGATGTTTAATTTTACACGAAGTAATGTCTATCAAAGAAATCTTTGGTTGCCTATTTATGATTACTGCTGTAATCCTATCTCAACTTAATGCAAAACCTAAAAAAGTTGAGCCTTCATCTGAAGATGAAGACCCAATACCTGTTTCAAAATAAGTTATATTTTTACGCAATTACAATTATAGGTAACATTTTCTTTCTTGACCGACTACGCCTGCGTATAATTCAACAAATTGTTTTGCAGGGCTAACATCAATTTTTGAAAGTAAAACTTCTTCAATTTGGAAGAACCCAACATCACCTGACATTTCAATATCAATTTTAATTGGTTTTCTATCACCTTTATGGATTGAAATTCTATTTATCGCATTAGCAGAATATTTGTGAATATCACCAACTCGAGGAGTTGTATTCAATTGCATAGGAATTCTTGCCCTACCTTTTGTCATATCACAACCATCAGCAATCAATATTATACCTGCTTCGATTGAGTGAATTTTCTTGGTTGACATATGGCCTATAATCGCCTCAGTCGCAACTGCTCTAATAATTACGCGACGATGCAAATCATTTGGAAATAAGTGCATCAAAGCTCTTTCGATAATCGGTTGAGCAAGCATTGCTGACATTTTTTCATGACCTTGACGCCCAATAGACATACCCAAATCGTGCATCATGCCTGCCAAAATTACTGCACACATACTATCTTCAAAAGTTCCCATTTCTTCTTGTTCTAGGGAAGTTTTAATTTCAAATTCGTGTAGAATATTTAGCATTTTTATGGCATTACCAACAACCTGCCTCATATGAACAGGTCCATGATCGTTATATCCAAGACGTCTGATAGATACGTTATTAGCGTATTCTTGCATTTCTTGTAGTTCTTCATCATTGAACAAATATCTTACAAGCTCCAAGCATTCAGGATGATTTTTCAACCTATCTTGAATCTTTGATTCTGTTGCTAACTCTTTAACTGATTTCATAGCTTTTTCCAATTTCTCTTAAATAATTACTATTAATATTTTAACGTATTTTTTCAAAAAGTTAAAGGGGGTAATTATTTTTTAATAAAACCTAGAATCGCATTAATAAATGTTAGTGGGTGAGTTGGACAACCTGGAATGTACAAATCTATCGGATATTTTTCCAAAAATTCTCGATTTATTTTTTCACTTGATTGGAATACTCCACCAGAAATTGCACAAGCACCACAAAGTACAACAACTTTTGGATTTGGAACTGATTTATAACAATCTTCTAGCGCATAAGCCATATTCTCTGAAATCGGCCCAGTAATCACAATACCATCGGCATGACGAGGAGAGGCAACAAACTCAATACCATATCTTCCCATATCAAAGTTCACATTAGAACACGCATTCAATTCCATTTCGCAACCGTTACAACCTCCAGCTGAAACTTGACGAAATTTTATTGAGCGACCAAAAATTTTATGAATTTCTTCTCTTGCTTCAATCGCAGATTTCACATAATTTTCATAATCTACATCTGGAGTAATCACTAATTTTTCACGACTTGAAGATGCTAACTTATAACCATTTGTCAATTCAATACCCTTGCACACTCTTTCACAAGCACCACAGAATGTACATTTACCCATATCAATTGATAATGGTTCAAGAGATAATGCACCTGTTGGACAAACATCTTTACAAGCAGAAAAATCTGCCCCCGCATCAAACTTTGGAAAACCCCTAAACTGTTCCCTCATCGGTGCATTTTCTATATCTTTTATAAATTGACTTCCTTGATAAATTCTAGATCTTAATGTATCAAACATAATTTTCTTCCTTATAAATCATTTCCA
>JAFUPZ010000107.1 GCA_017472545.1 bacterium
AATGACAAGAGGTGAAGGTATAATGTATCATACGTTCTTACACTACAGACCTTTTGCTGGAGATATTCCTCGTCAAAGAAGCGGTTCAATCATTGCTCACGAACTTGGTGAAGCTATTCCTTATGCACTAGCTCAATACGAGGATCGTGGAGTATTCTTCATCACACCTAAAACTAAGGTTTATAGAGGTATGATTATCGGAGAATGTAACAGACCTCAAGACATTGTTGTAAATATCTGCAAGACAAAAAGACTTACAAATATGAGAAGTTCAACAGCAGATGTTATGGTCACCCTACAGGCTCCAAAAATTCTTTCTCTTGAAGAAGCCCTAGAATACATCGGTGATGAAGAACTAGTAGAAATCACCCCTGAAAATATCCGACTTAGAAAATCTGAATTAAACAAAAAAATCTACTAGGGGTAAAGGGGTAAATATATAAAATACAAATAAAAAGACCGACAATTAAGTCGGTCTTTTTCAGTATTTAACAATTACTAATCACGTTTTTTCAATGTAGGGAATGCAATAACGTCACGAATTGAAGGTGAGTTAGTTAACAACATAATAAGTCTATCGATACCTAGACCTAAGCCACCCATTGGAGGAACACCGTGTTCTAGAGCGCAGATATAATCTTCATCGATAGGCATTGCTTCATCATCACCTGCAGCTTTAGCTTCCATTTGAGCCTCAAATCTAGCTCTTTGGTCGATTGGATCTGTAAGTTCTGAGAACGCGTTAGAAATTTCCCAACCATTAACTCGAGTTTCGAAACGTTCAGTCAATCTTGGGTTATTTCTGTGAACTTTCGCAAGAGGTGAAATATCTCTTGGGTAATCATAAATGTGGATAGGTTGAATTAAAGAGCCTTCAATTTTTTCTTCAAATACTCTTTCAACAACTTGACCCCAGTTATCGCAATCATCAGCATCTACGTGAACTGATTTTGCAGCTTCTTTGGCAGCTTCAACAGTTTCAATAGTATTAAAATCAATTCCAGTAGCTTCTTCAACAGCACCTAGCATAGTTTTTCTATCCCAAGGTGGAGTTAAATCGATTTCATTTTCACCATATTGAATTTTTGTAGTTCCAAGAACTTCTTTAGCAACGAATGCTACAAGATTTTCTGTCAATTCCATCATATCGTTGTAATCAACATAAGCTTGATAAAGTTCCATCATAGTAAACTCAGGATTGTGACGTGTATCAATACCTTCGTTTCTGAAAGAACGGTTAATTTCAAAAATTGCTTCAGAAACACCACCAACCATTAAACGTTTTAGATAAAGTTCTGGAGCAATTCTCAAGAACATATCCATATCTAAAGTATTGTGATGAGTAATGAATGGCCTAGCGTTAGCACCACCAGCTTGTGGGTGAAGCATTGGAGTTTCAACCTCCATAAAACCTTTATTGATTAAATATTCTCTAACTTTTTGAATAATCAAACTTCTTTGTTGGAAAGTCTTTTTAACATCGTCATTCACAATCATATCAACATAACGTTGACGGTATTTAGTCTCAACATCTGTCAAACCATGAAATTTTTCAGGCAACGGCAACAATGATTTTGAAAGAATTTCCAAAGATTTAGCTTTGATTGTTAATTCACCACGTGGGGTTCTTCTAACTGAACCATAAAAACCAACAATATCACCAATATCAATTGTTTTTAAAGTTGCCAAATCTTCTTCAGATAAATTTTCTTTGTGAGAAAAGATTTGAATTTTGCCTGAAGCATCAACCAAGTCGATAAACATACCAGTATTGCGGTTAGCCATGACACGACCTGCTACGTGGTAGTAATCTTCAGTTTCTTCACCAACTGCCAAATCTTTATACTTATCTTGTAGGTCTTGAGCCATAATATCTTTGTCATAACCATACGGATAAGGGTTCAAACCTCTTTCTCTCAAATTGTTCATTTTTTGAATACGAACATTACGGATTTGATTTTGAGAAGAAGTTGATTCT
>JAFUPZ010000013.1 GCA_017472545.1 bacterium
CTTTAAAACTTAAGTTGTAACTATTGTAATTTATGGGTGTAATTGTATTCATGCTAAATTTACCTACTATTTATAAAAACGACATCATTAAATAAATTTCACTTTATTTTCTATAAACCTCATAAATATTATTTTTGCTAGATAATTAACAAAATTCTAAAAACATATTTATCTTTCTCCTCTATTTGGAGGAGATTTTGCAGAAATTACTAAAGAAATCTAAAATTCACCCGTCACTATAAGTAAATCTATTATTGTAGTGGGGCAGAAAGATGTCAGAACAAGTACTAATGCCAATGATTGGCACAGACAATATCGAAAATAAAGAAAGAGCAAAAGATTCATTAGAAAAAGCCAGATTAGCTCACGAAAAATATCTAATCGGTCAACGCAACAATGATCTCCAAGAAGCTATGGAGCATTATGTTGATGCGGTTAAATACGACCCTACTATTCCTGAAACTTATTACCGTTTAGCGACTTTAATGTGGGAGCAAGGACAAATTAGTGTTAATACCGCTATTGAACAATGTAAAACAGCAGTTTCTCTATCCCCTAACAATAAAGATGCCAGACTTTACACAGGTTATTTCATGCAGTTAGCAGAAGATTACGCTTCTGCTGAAAAAGAATTCAAAACTGCAATATCTATGAATCCACTAACTTCAGGCCGTCCAAGAATGATTTTATCTCAATCGTTACTTCAAAAAATCAATTCTCAAAACGGCACATATAAAGATTATGTGGGATTCTTGTACTATTTCCTAACAGGAAGTGTCATGCTTGCTTGGGACAGACCAACAATGAAAATGTTTTACAAAAACATGACAAATGATGCTTCTATTTTCACCTACAATACAGTAGGGAAATTCATGGAAAAATTCAAAATGTACGATTCTGCGGAAAAATTGTACCAACAGGCAATCGACAATACAATCCATAGCGAATATTTTTACAATAAGATGGGTGATTTAGCACTTAGAAGTAAAGATATTGATAAAACAGTTGAATGCTATAAAAAAGTTCTTGAAGCTAATCCAATGAATCGCGAAATTCTTGTAAAATTAGCTACAATCATGCAAACCTACTTCCCTGAAAATACAGAAGAAGCAATTGATTGTTATGAAAGACTTTTAGAATTTGACATTGATACTGCTCAAATCTATTACGAATTGGGGCATTTATACATGTCAAAAGAAGATAAATTAAATTCTATCAGCGCATTTAAACTTGCAGTTGATCGTGAACCAGAAAATCCATTTTTCAACAATTCATTAGGCTATGCTTACGCAAAAGCTGAATTATATGATGATGCAATAGAACATTACCAAAAAGCAATCACCATCAACCCAGATGCAGAGTGGACATCCATTGTTTGCCAAGCTCTAGGATCGATTTATGCAGAGCACAAAGGAAACGTTGAAGCTGCAGTTTCGACATACCAAGCTGGTATAATTTTAGACCCTAAAAACTATGATTTATACATTGCATTAGGCGATATTCACATGGCTGATTACGATTTAGACAAAGCAATCCGTTCATATTGCGATGCAATAACACTTAATCCTGAAGATTTTAGAGCATACTCCAAAGTCGGCATTGCTCTTTGGGAAAAGGATTATTTAGAAGAAGCTTTAGTTGCTTACCACAAAGCCGTTGAAATCAACCCAGAAAATGAATTTGCACAAAACAACTTGGGCATTTTATACCTTGATGGCTTAATGGATGCAGAGGAAGCTCTTGAATATTTTGAAGAAGCAATTGCACTTAATCCTAATTACACACTTGCATACTTCAACGCAGGACGCGCAAGCCAAGAAATGGGCTTCACTAACGATGCAGCCAACTATTATCAAATGGCAATCGATTTAAATAGAATTACAGAAGAATTAGAAGAAGAAGATATTCGAGCAAGATTACACAGCTTGTTCGAGCTATAAGGATATATTTTACATTGTATTAAAGAGGTAATATGACGCTTGGTAATTTCAGGCGTCTTTTTTTGCCCGCCGAGCAGAGGCACGAACGAAGTGAGAGACGAACACGCGTCAACGTAAACGTTGAGTTTTCGTTGCAAGTGTGAGCGGTGCCGTTTAATGCGAGGCGGAAGTTAACAGCAGAGGCACGAACAAAGTGAGAGACAAACACGCGTCAACGTAAACGTTGAGTTTTCGTTGCAAGTGTGAGCGGTGCCGTTTAATGCGAGGCGGAAGTCATCAGCAGATACTGGGGTAAATATAAATTACCCTAAATTAGAAATAATTTTGGCAGTAAACTCAGTTGTAGACAAATTTCCACCTAAATCAGCGGTTTTGTTACCATCTGCTAATGTTTTAAACAATGCTTTTTCAATTTTATCTGCATAAGCATTTTCACCAATATATTTAAGCATCTCGATAGCAGAAAGTAACAAGGCTGTTGGATTTGCTTTATTTTGACCTTTAATATCTGGAGCTGA
>JAFUPZ010000108.1 GCA_017472545.1 bacterium
ATCGCAATGTTAAACAAAGAACATTATTAAAATGTCTGTTGAAATAACAGTTGAAAGACTTAAAAGTCAAGTGATAATCGGATCGCTTGATACGCTTTACATTATCGGAGCGCTGAATTCACCTTCAGCGCTCCTTTTCCTTGTTCTTTGCCAATTAATTTGACGAAAATTTAAACGTAATAATAATGTTATTAATTGATGTCTCTTTTACTGAACTGGTCCCTGCTATTACTCCTTTTAGCAGGGATTTCCTTTTTATTCAAAAGAACCGACATTTCTGTCGGTTCTCCGAATCATGCATCACACTTTCATCTACACACTTACTTCACTATTTAATAAAATTACCATTTTAGGTTGTAACTTTTCCGGTGATGAATGATAAAGCTAAAGCACCTAAACCTACTGCTATACCAATTGGTCCAGCTGCGGCACATCCTAATGCTACTGCAATACCGCCTGCGGCACCACCTGCAACACCTGCACCTACGATTCTACCAAGATTTTGTTTTGCTTTTTCACCTGTTGCAACTGGAGAACCTGTTGTGTAAGCTACGTTATCTTCTGCAGATCTTCTACAGTATGTACCAAATGACAATGAATGTAATAGACCTTGAGTGAATGAGCCGTGTCCGTATTCTCTTAAGTCTTGAGTTAGAGTAACGCCACCATTCATTTGAGTGTATAAGCTCTTAGCTCGAGCATTGATTTCTTCAGGAGTTCCATCTCCGTATGCTGCTGCTACAGCTTTTACATATTTGTCGTAAGCTTCATCGATTTGATCTTGCTCATTTTTCATAATTTTATCTTTCAATGCAGTTGCTGCACCTTTAACACCTTCCATTGCTGCGTTAATTCGCAAGTCTGCATTTCTAGACATTCTTTGTTGATCTACGTTGTAGTCAATTTGAAATCTTTGATAATCTCTCATATTATCAAAATATGCTTGATTGTTATAACCCATTCCGACCATAGGCATACCCATTGGGTAACCTCCGGTGAATATACTTCCACCCATTAGTGGTGCTGTACTATAAGTACCTGCCATATCTATGTCATCATACATATAGGCGTTTGAGTACATAACAGGCGCAAATAAGCCATTAGTACATAATGTGTCAGTCATACTAACCTCCAAAAATATTAACCTTTAACCTACCTTACTTATATAAACAATTTTTTTATTTGGTAATTGCGTATTGTTAAAATTATGTTACATTTCTGTTACATTATTTGGTTGATGTAAAATCTTGAAATTTTATTTAATATTAGTATGTATACAAATAGAGGCGTTCGCTTTGAAGAAATTTTTATCAGCTTTATTTTCAATTTTTGTAATTCTGGTTATTGCTGTTGCAGTATATTTTAACCAGCAATTTTGCTTGACTCAAGTTGATAAAGTTAGGGGGATGTATTACGTTTATAAAGGTGATAAAGCCTACAGTAATATGAAGATGCAAAGTGCAATCAAGTATTATAATAAGGGTTTGAAATTATATCCTCAACATTATGGTGCTTGGTATAATTTGGGAAATATTTATGTGGCTTATGAAGATTATCATTCAGCTTTAGAAGCATACGCAGAAGCATTTAAGCATAATCCTAAAATGATGATTGCACGTATGAATTACGGTATTGTATCATCTGAAAAATTAGGTGATTTTGATGCAGCTTTAGACCAATATCAAAAGGTTATTGATACAAAGCGTAAATTGATTTCTATTCCTTATGTTTATAGTAATAAGGTTAGTTATAAAGAAAATAAGGCGATTGCTTATTATAATACAGGGGTAACTTATCGTTTGAAATCATTGTATTCAGATGATGATTGGGAATTAAAAAGAGTATACTTGTCAAAAGCTATAGATTCTTACGAGAAATCAATAGAAATATATCCAGACAGTTATGATGCTCAATATAATTTAGGGGTGGCTTATCATTCTATTGGTGATTATGAACGTGCAGGCATGTGTTATTGTAAAGCAATTCAATTAGCTCCGATG
>JAFUPZ010000014.1 GCA_017472545.1 bacterium
ACAAAAGGAACACCAATCATATATTTGTTTGTTTTACCTTTTAATTGTGCAACTAAATCAGAAGCCAAAGCAACAGCCTGTTCTTTAGTTGTATTCATTTTCCAGTTACCAGCAATATAATTTGTTCTTGCCATAAAAAAAACCTCGATAAAATTTGATAATTCTATTATATAGATTTTAGAAAGTGAATTCAACAATTAACAAAAGTATTCATTCAATTCCCTTACAACTTCGCTTCCCCCTCAAAATACATCTTCCCCCTAATTCATAATTCTTCATTCTTAATTCATAATTATATTTATAGGGTTATTTTAGGTATATGAAATTCTGGGCAAAGAACGGGGCGTACGATTGGATTTGTGATTTCAGTGAATACGATGGCGACAAGACAGGAGTTAAAGAAGTTAAGTACACTTATTTGGAAACGGCTTTCTGGAATGAATATGACGGTAAAACTTCACCGTTGAAAGAAGATGACGGCACATGGTACAACGAACAAATACAATAAATTATAAACCCAATGATTGATCTTGTTCTGCCCAAAACATTTCGTTTGCTAAATCAAACATTGAATCAACGATTTCCAAATTGATGGCACAACCCGTGTGTTCCAATGCCGAAGCAGCACGATTTTCCATAGCGGTCAAAGAATAGGCGGTGTTGGCAATATTAATTACCTGACGTAAATCGTTGGCAGTAACATCATTCCCAATGTTGTTGGCGGTGTGATTTAAGATGCTGTCCATTTTGTTGGTAATTTGTTGGCAATTTTGGTTGTCAATGTCGTGGTTGATATCAAAAGGGTTATTAATGGTGCCTGCTGTCCAAGCAGCATTAATATCTTCTCTAACATCATTATAATAATTCATTTGGCTACATGAACTATTGCGTAATGCACCTAAACCATACTTATAAGCTTCGTTACTCAATGCTTGGTAGCAACGAATGAATAACGCTCGATCACGATTAGTGTCGATATTGCGAATAATGTTTTCAAACACCGGTTCGCTGGCATTGGAAATACCGTTAACGGTACGGTCAAAACCATACGGGTTCGACATGGTTTCACGCAAAGTTTGGAATTCATTGGCTTTTTGGGCGTTGATAAATTCTTGGAAATATGCTTGGGCAGTGGGGCGGTCTTGTAATGATTCGCTGAATTTATCCACCAAGTCCATTACATAGGTTTCGCCTTTGCCTAAGTAGTAATTCATGTCTTTTGCTATTTGATTAGCACGAACTACGTTTGATTCTTCGCCAATAAAATTGTGAAGAATATAGTTACCGTTACCTAATGTTTTGTCGCATGGTGTACCATAACGGATGTTATCGTTTTCATTACCTGGATTTTCTTTATTATCTGGTGTTCCTGTATTACTAATATTATCACAACTTGAAATTGTAAAAATTGAAATACCTATTACAAATAAACTAATAATTAAAGATTTGCTAAATTTTGACACTATTTTCATGTCAATTATTTTATCATGGGACAAACATACTGTAAAGAATAATTATTTGGTATGCATTTATAAATTAATTCTATTGAAAAATACAACTTCACACATACCTTTTTGCTAAATACTAATTTGGTATGTATTTGCAAACAGATTTCCCTTTAATTTTCACTACTTGTACATACCAAATTATAAATATGCTGTTTGGTATGTATTTTTGAATTACAACAGCCTTTTTTCATACCAAAAATACATACCTTTTTGCTAAATATTTATTTGGTATGTATTTGCAAACAGTTTTCACTTTGATTTTCACTACTTGTACATACCAAATTGTAAATATGCAGTTTGGTATGTATTTTTGAATTACAACAGCCTTTTTTCATACCGAAAACACGTACCTTTTTGCTAAATACTAATTTGGTATGTATTTGCAAACATTTTTCCCTTTGATTTTCACTACTTATACATACCAAATTGTAAATATGCAGTTTGGTATGTATTTTACAGATATTTTTGAAAGCAATCTTCTATACATACAACAAAAACTACACAGAGCACCTCACTACATCTTACTTTCCCTAGATTGCCACGTCGCCCATACGGGCTCCTCGCAATGACGATTTTCCAAAAATCTTCCCTCTTCATTCAAAAATTCACTTCCCTTACAACTTCGTTTCCCCCTCACAATACCCCCTTCCCCCTAATTCTTCATTCTTAATTCATAATTCATAATTTCATTTATAGGGTTATTTCTTCATATCAATTTTTTATTTCTTCCCTTATACTATTCTTATGGCAAAAAATATTTTTATAGCAAGACATGGTCTTACACAATGGAACTTGGAAGGAAAAGTTCAGGGGCAATCGGATATTCCACTTTTGGATGGGGGAATTAAACAGGCTTATGCTTTGGCAGAAAAGATTAGAGACGAAAAAATTAGTATTTCAAAGATTTTGACTTCGCCATTGCAGCGGGCTAAAAAAACTGCACAAATTGTTTCTGAATTAAATAATATAGAAGTTTTTGATGAACCAGCTCTTACAGAATGGTGTTTTGGAAAATTTGAAGGGATTCCTCATCCTAAAGAATTTC
>JAFUPZ010000015.1 GCA_017472545.1 bacterium
AATTACTACACATGTCCTAAAGTTTTTACAAGATATGCCGAATATATACTTGTAAGGAAACAAAGGGATAAGTCTAATGAGTCTAAATGTAAACTACAATTCATTATACAAAAACGGCATTGACACATCTATTTTAAAAGATGTATCTAATGAAATTTTACGCCGTGCGGCTCAAAAAAATGCCCAATACGCTAACCAAGCAACAACTCAACAAGTTAACATTGCAAAAGGTCGCGAATTAGGTGTTGATTTATACCAAGGTAAAGTTGATGTGACTGTTCAAAAACAAATCGCTATGAATAATGCACTTCAATTCCAATTCAATGAAACTACAATCAATGCTATCAACGCTTTAAATTCTCAAGCAGCTATTGCGAAAAAAGTTGATGGTAAATATATGCCAGCAGTTAATGAAACTGTTACAGAAACTCAAAAAGCTACAGAAACAAATTCAGCTTCTCATTTTATGAGTATCTTTACAGCAGCAACTGCTAAAGATAAAAATGGTTCTAATCCATTCTATAATGGTGAACTTCTTCTTGCTAAATCAAATAAAGAAGAAACAGCTACTTCAGAATCAGAATCATTAAAAAGTATTTTTGCGTAAATAATAGATTTCTCAATATAAAAAATTTTTCCTTCCTTTTGTTTACAAGTTTACACTAGAGCCTCCTTTTTGGAGGTTTTTTTTTATTGTATTTATTTTTTCCCCTATTGGCGGATTTAGAATTTTTATAAATGGATTTAGGATATTTGTAATCAGTTGAGAGAAAGGATGAGATTATGAGAAATAATATTTGGTTTATTATTGCTTGTGTTTTAGTTTTTTGTGTTGGGTATAACATTAATGATGTTGCGATTTCGTTTCCAAGATATAAAGTTGCGGTGATTGATGTTCCTGCAGTAATGTCAAAATCTGTTGAAATGCAAGAGTTAAAGCGTGCGCAGGATAAGGATTTAGAAGAATTGAGTATCTTGATTTCCAAAGCTCAAAATGAACTTATAAACGAACAAAACAGAACAAAATTTGCTCAAAAAGAGTCTGAATATCGTAAACAAATTGAAACTAAAAGAAAAGATATTGATAAAAAATATGCGACAAAACTTGTCAAAATTAATGACAATATCAAAAATTTAATAGCTAAAGAAGCTAAAAAAGCCAATTATAATTTGGTATTACCAACAGGCATGGTAATTTCTGGCGGTGATGATATTACTGAAAATGTAGTGAAAAATATGAAATAATTATGCAAGGCTTGCTGCATTATAAGAACTTCTGACAAGTGGCCCAATTTGATGACGGGTAATTCCGACTGATGTAGCAAGTTCTCTTAATTGAGTATATTCTTCTGGCTTGTAATATTTAGCAACTGGTAGATGGTCTTTTGATGGTTGAATGTATTGTCCAACAGTTAAAATATCACAGTTTACAGAGTGAAGATCTTCCATTGTTTCTTTAATTTGTTCATAAGTTTCACCCAAGCCAATCATCATTCCTGATTTTGTTTCAATGTCGCTGTTTTCTTTTATATATTTTAAGACTGCAAGAGAATTTTCATAGTTCCCTTGTGGTCTTGCGGTTTTAAATAGTGCTTTCACCGTTTCAATATTATGATTGAATACATCAGGGTGTGCTTTTATGATTGTATCTAATGCATTTTTATCATTTTTGAAATCAGGGGTTAAGATTTCTATTCTTACATCAGGTGTAAGTTTTCTGATTTCGTAAATGCACTGCGCGAAGTGTTCAGCCCCACCATCAGGAAGGTCATCTCTTGTTACAGATGTTATAACTGCGTATTTTAGACCCAAATCTTTGACTGCTTTTGCGATATGTTGAGGTTCTAATGGGTCAAGAGGTTCTGGTTTTTGACACGAAATGTTACAATAGCGGCAATTTCTTGTACAGACATTTCCCATAATCAAAAATGTAGCAGTATTTTTTGTATAACATTCGTTTTTGTTAGGGCAACGAGCGTTTTCGCATACGGTATTTAAGCAATTGTTTTTCAAAATTCTTCTGACATTTCTGGTTGTATCTGTATCAATTATTGGTCGTTTTAAATATTCAGGTAATCTTTCGCGCATTTTTTCCCTCTTTTTTGTTTTATATAATTATATAACAAATTTTTTCATGTTTGATTTTTATACAAATACGTTATATAAATATATTATCAATACAATCATAATAGGAGCAATTCAATGAAAAAATTAGCATTATTATTAACAGCAATTTTATTCACTACAGTATCTGCGATGGCAGCTGAACCATTGTTGTTAGAACCTTTAAGTCCAACAGTTCTATCTACAATGCCAGCCGCTTCAACTACAACAGATGCAAATGGTGTTCAAGTTACAGTAGGAAAAGAAGGTGTTCAAGCAAACTATGCAACAACTAGTCAAATGAACGCTAATATGGTTCCTCAAAATGCTGCAGCAGAAGGAAAACCAGTTCCACAAAAACGTAACCCAAGAGTAAGAATTCAAACAAAACAAGGCACTCAAGGTAATACTCAATGGAACGCTGGTGGAAGAGGACACAAAACATTCTTCTAAAAAGAAATTAAAATAAAAAGCTCTCCAAATGGAGGGCTTTTTTATTTTGTTAAATTATCATAATGCTGATTATAAAATTCTGCAAATCTATCTTCAAGGATTGCTTTTCGACATTCTTTTGCAAAATTGATTAAGAAATGAATATTATGGATTGATAAAAGCGTAGAAGCAGTAGCTTCTTGGCATCTCCACAAGTGTCTTATGTATGCTCTTGAATGGTTTTTGCAAGCATAACATTGGCAACCTTCTACAAGAGGTGCTTTATCATCTTCGTATTGTTTATTTTTAATATTGCGTTTGCCTTCCCAAGTGAAGAATGAACCGTGACGAGCATTTCTTGTAGGAAGTACACAATCAAACATATCAATTCCGCGTTTGATGCCATCTAACAAATCTTCAGGGGTGCCTACACCCATTAGATAACGAGGTTTGTTTTCTGGAAGTAATGGCGCTGTGAATTCTACAAATTTATTCATAATATCTTTAGGTTCACCAACACTCAATCCTCCGATAGCATAACCTACCGCATCAAAAGTAGAAATAACTTTTGCACTTTCTTCTCTCAAATCTTCATAAAAAGCACCTTGAACAATAGGGAAAAGTGCTTGTTTTGGATTTGTTTTAGCTTTAAAACATCTTTCAAGCCATCTGTGAGTGCGTTCCATTGCAGCTTTTGCTGTTTTATAGTCACAAGGATATGGTGCGCATTCGTCAAATGCCATTATAATATCAGCTCCGATGTCTTGTTGAATTTCCATTGAAACTTCAGGTGAAATAAAATGTTTTGTACCATCTTTTGGATCTCTGAATTCAACACCGTCTTCTGTAATTTTTCTCAAGTGAGCAAGTGAAAATACTTGGAAGCCCCCAGAGTCGGTCAGTACAGGTTTGTCCCAATTCATCCAACCATGAATTCCACCGAATTCTCTAATTCTCTTTGTCCCTGCTCTTAGGTATAAATGATAAGAGTTTGATAAGATAATTTGAGCTTGTGTATCTCTAATTTGATCACAAGTTAAAGATTTTACCGCAGAATTTGTACCAACAGGCATAAAAATCGGTGTTTCAATCTCTCCGTGAGGAGTTTTTAAAAGACCTGCTCTTGCGCCAGTTTCTTTATCTTTGTGTAAAAGTTCGTAATTAAAATAATCTTTTTCGTTCATAAGTTGATTATATCATGAATAAATTTGCACTAAAAAAGAGTGAGAATTTCTCACTCTTTTTTAGATATATCTTTCATATTAGCAAGGACTAGTCAGCGTCTAAGCTTTCAATAACTAGTTCTGACATACATCTGCCTTCTGGGAAAAGTTCATTTTCGTTGAAGTAAATCGCGATTTCTCTTTCTGCACTTTCAGGAGAATCTGAACCGTGAACAACGTTGTATTCCATAACTTGTGCAAAATCTGCTCTGATTGTACCCATATCAGCTTTATTTGGATCAGTACAACCCATCATATGTCTTGCGCCTGCCACTACTCCATAACCTTGTATTACCATAGCTACGATAGGACCACTTTGAATATATCTGATAAGTCTAGGGTAGAATGGTTTTCCTTCGTGTTCTGCATAGTGAGCTTTTGCTTGTTCATCTGAAACTCTAATCATTTTTAGACCAATAACTTTGTAGCCTTTAGTTTCAAATCTTTTTACAATTTCTCCGATAAGACCTCTTTGGACAGCATCAGGTTTTACTGCAATAAAGGTTCTCTCTTCTGTGTGCATAATAAATCTCCTTTTTTAAACGTATGCGCTTATTATAGCATAGATTTTACTTTTTGACTAGCTTTATAGGTCTAAATATTGAAATGATGGGTAATTAGGGTTGCCGTCAAAATTCTTTTCCGCCTCAATTAAGGCATTGCGGAACAATTCATTTATTGGAATTTCTTTTCCTTGTTTTAGTATCTTTGTTTTAGGCAAATCTTTTAATGTCAAAAATCCTTGTTCACCTGAGCCAATGTAGGGGTCAATTGTACAAGAAAATGTACGATTTGGGTCTATTGGGTTACCTTTTTTATCAAGTAAATTTTCTCCGTCAATTGATATTTGTATGATTTTGTAATCTTTATCTTTTATGCATTTACCTTCTATACACATGTTCTGTGAGCATTGTAGAAATTTTTGGTTTCCTCTATCTTTGTGCATTCTATAGATTGCGGTATTTTCAAATATTTCTTTTAATTGTTCCACGTTAATGTTGGTTTTTTCAATGGTAGAGGTTGCGCATATTACTTGGTCAATGTCGTATTTTGTAATAAATTCGCTATCTTCTAATCTCATAGGATACATTGTAAACCCTGTAGAATGGAATGCAATATCAGTATTCCCAGCTTTTCTCATTGCATCAGATATAAATGTACCTAATGGACAAGCATCAGAATATTTTTTTGTTAGGTTCAAAACTCGTTTTGCAATAGGTTTTTTAAGTCCTATTTTTTGTTCGTATTCAACAATTGGTACTTCAAATTCAGGTGTCAGAGGGAAATCTGTTACAGGTATTTGTTCAATATTTGAAATCTTTTCGGCAAAATCCATTTGAAATAAAGTTCTAGCAAAAGACAATGGATAGAAAATGTTGTTTTCGTAATCTGGCGTTATTGGAGAATGCTCGTGACCACCGATAATTAAATCAATTTCTGGTGCAAATTCTTTTAGCGCTTTGCTATAGGTATACCAATGATGATTTAGGACAATTATTTTGTCATATTTTTCTTTGATGTTTTTAATCAATTTATCATAGCTTTCTTCGGCTGGAATCAAATCGTAGCCAAATTTTTTGGCGCAGGAATTATTTAAGCAAAAGCCTATGATTAGGATTTTTTCGCCATTTAACTCTATAATTTCATACTCTGTAATCCAGTCAGGTTTTGTTTTGGTGTTTGAATCAATTATGTTTGCGCAAACCATATGTATCCCTGCATTTTTGAAGGTTGTGACGGTTTCTTTCAAATATTCAAAATCACTTTTTTTAAATCCAAAATCATTATTACCAAGAGTCAGATATATTTGGGCTTGTGGAAGTAATTTTTTGATTTTTATATATGCATTAACAGAAAGGTTTTTATCATAGATTCCTTTGAATAAATCTCCAGCATCAAGGATTAAAAAGGGTGTGTTATTATGTTTTTCTGCATTATAAATTCCACTTAGCAGTTGGCTAAGATTTCTGCTTTCTTGGTGCGAATCTGTTATTGCATAAATTCTTGTCATACTTCCCTCTAACATACAAAATACCAAAATAATATGATATAATCAATTTATGAACGAGAAATTAAAAGAAAGCTTAAAATTATTACCTTCGCTACCTGGGTGTTATATTTACTACAACTCAGACAATGAAGTTATTTATGTAGGTAAAGCAAAGATTTTGAAACGTCGTGTAATGTCTTATTTTAATCGTAAAAATCACGATAGTGTCAAAGTTAATATTCTTGTTTCTCAAATTGATCATTTGGAATATATTATTACAAATACTGAAGTAGAAGCATTGATTCTCGAAGATCATTTAATAAAAAAACATAAACCTAAATATAATATTTTATTAAAAGATGATAAAAAATATCCTTATTTTCTTATCACAAATGAAGATTTTCCAAGAATCTCTATTGTGCGTAAACGTAATATGAACCCAGAAAAAGGTCGTTATTATGGGCCATATACGGATATTAGAGCAATGCATTCAACATTGGATTTTTTAAAAAGGATTTTTCCATTAAAACAATGCAAAACCCCTAAGTTCAAATCTCGTCCGTGCTTATATTATCACATAGGAAAATGTCTTGCACCTTGTCAAAACCTTGTGACAAGTGAAGAATATAAAGCAATTGTCCAGCAAGCAGAATTATTTTTATCAGGCAAACAATCAGAATTGTTAAAGCAATTGATGGCACAAATTCAGAAGTATTCTGATGCTCAGCAATATGAAAAAGCTGCAAGATTACGTGATAGTTATTTAGATTTGCAAAAAACTTTGGAAAAACAAAAGGTTGTATACGAAAATACTAAGCTTAATGAAGATATAATATCTCTTCTTCACGAAGATGGAATCCTTGCGATTGTTATAATGATGATTAGGGAAGGTCGTTTAATTGATAAAAAAGATTTTACCTACGAAGTTGAAGAAGCTGACAAGACGGAGTTCTTTGCTACATTTTTCAAAGAATATTATAATACACTTTCTTTAGAATTCCCTGATAAGATTGTTTCAAATGAATTAGAAGCTGTTGGGGATAAGGCTTTATATGAAAAGTGGTTGAATATTATTTCTAACAAAAAGGTTAAAATTAGTTATGGTAAATCTGTACAAGGTAGAGAACTTTTAGGGTTGGCGGAAAAGAATTGTCGTGTTGTTTTAGACAATGCTAAACTCTCAAAAATGTCTAAAATTAGGGACGATTTTAATAATATAGGTTCATATTTAAAAGAAAAACTAAAATTAAATAATTTCCCATACAGAATGGAATGTTATGATATTTCGCATATTCAAGGGACAAATACTGTTGCGTCAATGGTAACATTCATAAACGGTTTGAGTAAAAAGTCAGAGTATAAGAAATTTAAAATAAAATCAACAGAGGGTAAACCTGATGACTTTTTATCAATGAAAGAGGTATTAACAAGACGTTTATCACGTTTAGGTGAAAAAGGTTGGGATAAGCCTGATTTGATTATTATAGACGGTGGTAAAGGTCAATTATCAAGTGTAATGCAAATAGTAAAAGAGCTTGGTGTGACAGGAATAGATTTTGTTAGTTTGGCAAAACGAGAAGAGGAAGTGTTCTTACCAAATCAGTCAAAATCAATACTTTTGCCTCGTGAATCAAGTGCGCTTTTCTTATTTCAACGAATAAGGGATGAGGCCCACAGATTTGCTATTACATATCACAGAAATTTACGTTCTAAAAGTGTGATAAAAAATGAAAAAAAATAAGGTACCAACTGGTACCTTATTTTTTATATACACACATGAATTATTTATTGTTTACGGAACATTGATTTGATGTAATCAGCCAAACCTTTTTTAACATCTTCAACTGTTTCTGGTTCATTTTCGCTTTCTGGTTCAGCTTCAGTTTCTTCGTGAACTAAACCTTCTTCAAGTGAAGTTAATTCTTCACCTTCCAAACCTTCTTCTACAAGAGTTAGCATTTCTTCTAAGGACATGATTTCTTCTGTTTCCATTTTGTGTTTTGCTTTTTTGCGCATTGGTTCAACTTTAGCTTCATCAGATTCACCTTCCATAGAAATAGATTTGTTTTCGTCTTCAGCTTTGATAAGATCACTCATAGCAATATGGATTTCTTTAAGGTCAGAAATAATATTACTAGCACCTAGCCATTTTCTAACGTATTTTTCATCTGGACCCAAACCCCCATCTGTTTTGGTTCCGTCGGCAATATTGAACGTAGCCTCAGAAATCCCTATACAAATAATAACGTGTGGATAGTGGATTTTAGTATCCATTTTTAATTTTAAGTTGTTGTACTTTGTGACGTTCATATTTGTTTGGTTGTGAGCGTCTTGTTGACATCTGATGATGTACTGTTGAAGTTTTGTTGCTAATTCATGTAGTGTTCTCATGATAAGAGTCCTTTATTTTGTGTATTATTCAAACCTTTGTTAGTTGTTCAAACTATGGATTGGAGCTGGAATTCGTCCTCCACGCTGAACAAATGTCGTCGATGAAAGTTTGTTTACAGGCATGATTGGAGCTTCACCTAGTAGCCCTCCGTAAGATATTTTATCACCAACATCTTTTCCGTGTGCAGGAATAATTCTAACTGCTGTAGTTTTTTTGTTAATCATACCTATAGCCATTTCATCTGCTATAATTCCAGCGATTGTATCAGCTGGAGTGTTGCCTGGAATTGCAATCATATCCAGTCCAACAGAACAAACTGAAGTCATTGCTTCTAATTTGTCAAATGTTAGACAGCCGATTGTTGCGGCTTCTATCATTCCCGCATCTTCTGATACTGGAATGAAAGCCCCAGAAAGTCCACCTACGTGTGAACTTGCCATAATTCCACCTTTTTTCACCGCATCATTTAGCATCGCTAATGCTGCTGTTGTGCCGTGTGCGCCAGCATGCTCTAAGCCCATTGCTTGGAAAATCCCTGCAACGCTGTCTCCTGCTGCTGGTGTTGGAGCTAGTGATAAATCTATTACACCAAATGGAATATCCAATTTTTGTGCCAATTTTCTACCAATAAGCTCTCCTGTTGAAGTTATTTTGAATGCAACTTCCTTAATTTTGTTTGCAAGTTCACTCATATCTGCATCTTTAGGTAATGCTTCAACTGCTGCCCTTACTACGCCAGGACCAGAAACCCCAACGTTTAAAGCGCATTCAGGTTCACCCATTCCGCAGAATGCACCTGCCATAAATGGGTTATCTCCTGGAACATTGCAAAATACTACAAGTTTTGCAGCACCAATACCATCTCTATCCGCAGTAATTTCAGCTGCTTTTTTAATGATTTCAGACATTTTTAAAACAGCGTCCATGTTAATTCCAGATTTTGAGGATGCTAAGTTGATTGATGAGCAAACTCTCTCTGTTGTTGCCATTGCTTCAGGTATACTTTCAATTAAAAGTTTGTCCCCTTTTGTACACCCTTTTTCGACTAATGCTGAAAAACCTCCGATGAAGTTTACCCCAACTTCTTTTGCCGCTTTATCTAAGGTTTGAGCGATTTTTACATAATCAGGGTTTTTGCAGGATTCACCGATGAATGAAATTGGAGTAACTGCAATTCTTTTGTTAATAATAGGAATGGAGTACTCATCAGCTAATTCATCTGCATATTCTACGAGGTTTTTAGCGTATTTTGTAATTTTGTTATATATATTTTCACATACTGTATCGACATCTTCTGCTATACAATCTCTTAAACTCAAAGCCAATGTTACAGTCCTGATGTCAAGATTGTATAAACGAATCATATTTATAGTTTCAATAATATTGTTTGTATCTATCATTTCTTTAATCCTAAAGCTGTTGAAACATCCCAGCTTTTTACTTTTAATTTTAACTCAACTCTACGGCTTTTGTCGTAATCTTCAACCCCGTTAACAAGTACTGGTTCATTGAAACTTTTACCCTCAACAACGACAATTTTTCTAAATGGTTCAGAATATTCAGGGTTGTAATTGGTTGAAAACATGTATTCTGTGACCGCGTGAGCACGTTTTAGGCTTAATTCCATATTTTTTAAGAACTGTTCTTCTTTTGTGTTTAAACCTGCAAAGGTTTGAGAATCTGTGTGTCCTTGTATTGTAATAAATTGTATTTGATCTGCAAGTTCTTTATCTGTAAATATAGAATTGATGTATATTGGCGCAATTTTATCCAATAATTTCTTACCATTATCAGAAAGAACATAGCTGTTAAGTTCAAATAGTTCTACGTCAGAGATTTTTAAATCTCCAGTCATTTTATCAATATCGACTTGAATATTTTCAGATTCCAATTGTCCGCGAATCTTTTCTGCAACTTCCATTTGTACTTTCTGTTGTTGGACAGTTTGTTGTGAAAATCCAGTCATAGCAAGTACAAAAAGTGTAATAAAGATAATAGCCAAACCTAATAGTAGGTCAGCCATAGTTACCCAGAAAATATTACCTTCTGTATCTGCATTATTCTGTTGTAATCTGAATTTTATACCCATACTATCCTTTAGAATAATTCGTCTACAACGTCAGAATTCTTTTTCTCTTTTAAAGATTCTTTAAGTTGTTTGTTTAATTGGTTTAATCCGAAGATTAAGTTTTCAAGATATGGAACCAAATTGGTTGCCATACTTGTGTTGAATGCTGTTTTAAACTGAACAGGAATGTCTGTCATAACATTTGTTGTTGTGTTATTTGCAATCTTAGATTCTCTAAGCAATTCGTATAAGAATTTTTCTGCAGAAATGCTTGCGAATAATCCACCCATAATTTCTTGAATTTTGATAAGTGGAGTTTTGCATAATTTGTTATACATAATTCTTTCGATTAACAAATAAATCAATGAAGAACCTACTGCAACAACAGATACAAGAGCTGCAGTTTGCATATTTACCATAAATCCTGATACTGATGCAATTGTTTTTTCTTGTGTAGAAAAGTCGATTCTACCGAATGCAATTGCGATGTTTAAGAAAGTGAATAACGGACCGAAGCCTGTTAATACTGTAGGAATGGTTTGAATCATTTTATAGTTGAATTTTGAAGTTACTAATGTATCTTCGTTGAAGAAATATAAAGGATCTGATGTTGTTTGAACATTTTGTACAGTTGAAGATACATCTTTATATTTCATATCGTCATTTCCTGATTTCAATGCGATTGATTCAGAAAAGACTAAAGTGTTTTTGAATTCTGTCCAAATTGCTGCAACATATGGGTTTTGTAACATCCAGCTATCAATTTCTTTGAATCTGAAGTTAAGGTCGTTTTTCTTAAACCCTTCCATATATTGAATAATAAGTTTTAAGTTTTTCCCAGCTTTTATATATTGTGTAAAACAGTATATTGTTGACGCTAAAAATGTAAACAATACTATTAAAATAGGGACATCTGTAATTATTTTTGCAAAATTCATTATAGGCTCTCCATTCCTTGTTTGCATTGTAGCATATTCTACCCATTGTGGCAATGCTATTTTAATATGAATTTTAGACCTTCATGAATATACTTGCCAATAAGTATTGCAAGGAAGCTTATAATTAGGTCATAGATTATCTTTAGGCCGCTCTGTGCAACAATCCAACCTTCTATAAACATTGTTCCAGATTGTTTGATAAGAGCAATAATAAGCATATAAAGTATTCCGAATATATGGATGGTAAATACCCCAGCTAATGTGGCTTTTATCATATCTAAAAATGAGTATTTGTCTAATAATTTACCTGCGATTATAATTGCGGGAATGTAGGCTAAAATGTACCCAAATCCGTATTCTCCGATATATTTAATCCCTCCGCCTAAGGCGAAAACTGGAAATAAAAATAATCCAATTGTGATGTACAGCATAACGCTAGTTAGTGCCATTCTTCGTCCTAATATTGCACAGATAAACATTATTGTTGGTATTTGTGGAATGAATAAAAGGCTATACACAAAACTTTCTGAGGTTAAGTTTCTATTTGTAAATAAATCTAAAGGAATAATGTAATGTTTGATATTAAGATTTAAGAAGGTTGATGCAATGATTAACAATGTGCAAAAAATTATTATGACAAAATTAATTAGTGGAACTTTGATTTTCCTCTTTTTTTTGTCAATACGAGTCATTTTAGGTATTAAAACTTCTTGGCTCATTGTATATTGATTTTCCCTTCTAAATCGGCAATTGTTTTTGTGTATTGTTCTTTAAATTCGTCGAAAAAGATATTTTTAGTCCACATAATAAGGGCATCTTCATTATTGTCTTGATAATATCCTTTTCTTACCCCAAATGATGAGAATCCGTATTTTGTATATAGTTTTATGGCTGGCTCATTGCTTACTCTAACTTCTAGTGTAATGTACTTAATTTTTTCCTTGTAGCAGTCGTCAATGATTCTTTTCAATAATGCTTCTGCATATTTTCTTCTACGAAAATCAGGGGCAATTGCAATTGTTGTAATGTGAGCCTCTTCTAATATGTGCCAGCACCCAGCATAACCCACCATTTCTCCTTCTGGGGTGTGTAGCGAGTAATATCTGGCAAGTTCGTTATTAATTTCACTTAAAAACGACTCTCTAGACCAGTGATGATCACCATAAGCCGCTTGCTCGATGCTAATAACGCCATCAACATCGTCAGAAGTCATTTTGTTTATTATTACAGTATCAACATTTGTTTGCATACTTCAATGTTAGCACGAGACCATGAGCCTTGCAATAATTTTAAAAAATATAACGCAAATAGTGTAATTAATTTTATTAATAATTCGCATATTAGAAATCTTAATAAAAATTTACAATCATGGTAAAAATATTATTTTTAGAGCATTTTTGGCAAACCTTTAAAATACTGGTTGTGTTGTATTATTAAATAAACAATGTAAAAAATTAAATATTAAGAACCCTTAAAAACCTTTTGAAATTGCTTGCAAACAAATATTTTGCAAGTAGAATTAAAATAGCCCATGATTGTGGGTGGTTTACAAAGCCGAAAATGAGGAATATATGGCAAAAGACGTAATAGAATTAGAAGGTACGATTATAGAATCTATGCCGAATGCGATGTTTAGAGTAAAACTCGAAAACGATCATGAAATATTAGCACACATTTCAGGTAAAATCAGAAAGAATTTCATCAGAATTTTACCAGGAGACAAAGTAAAAGTCGAAATGACTCCATACGATTTAACAAGAGGTCGTATCACATTTAGACTTAAGTAACACAAAATCTCACGTACAAACAATATATAAAGGAAAAGACAAATGAAAGTAAGATCATCAGTTAAAAAGATTTGCGACAAATGCAAATGTATCAAAAGAAAAGGAAGAATCGCAGTTATCTGTGAAAACCCTAAACACAAACAAAGACAAGGATAATTTATGCTAGTCGTGCTGACAGCAGAGATTATATCTTAAGGCTGAACTTGCGAGCATAACGGCAGGTGGTGAGGAAGTATTTAAGCCTCATAAACAAAAAAATCTAACAACAAGAAAAGGAGAAAAAATAAATGGCAAGACTAGTAGGGGTAGATTTACCTCGTAACAAAAGAATGGAAATCGCATTAACTTATATTTATGGTATTGGACCAACTAGAGCTAAAAAAATCTTAGCTGTAACAGGTATCTCACCAGATTTAAGAACAGACGACCTAACTGAAGAAGATATTAGATTACTTCGTAACGAATTATCTAACTACAATATCGAAGGTGACTTAAGACGTGAAATCACAATGAATATCAAACGTCTTCAAGAAATCGGTTCATTCAGAGGTATGCGTCACAAACGTAAACTTCCATGCCGCGGTCAAA
>JAFUPZ010000109.1 GCA_017472545.1 bacterium
TATAATAACAGTGATGCTATAAGAAGTTATAAGTTTAGCTATGAAGATGGTATAGCAAAAGAAAAAATGCTAAATGCAATTACAGTTTCAAATAATGCAGATGGAAAGTATGAATACACATTTGAATATACAGAACCAGAAAGAGATGGTGAAACTTTAGTATATTTTGATGAACCAAAATTATGGGAAAATGGGAAGCCTCTACAAATTGGGAAGTCAACCTCTGTAGGAGCAAGTTACAATGCATCTGCTGGAGTTGGATATGGGACCCCTTATTTGGATGCTCGTGTAACGGGCGGATTAAGTGGAGCAGTTTCTTCTGGAGAAAGTTATACAGAAAGTACATTAGTAGACATAAATGGAGACGGCCGAGTAGATAGTCTAAAACGAACTGATGGTGGAATTGTTGTAGCCATGAATAATGGAACAGGTTTTGGCGATGAAAAGTTAATTCAAATTGAAAAAGGTATGTTTGATAGTGAAGTAGATTTAGAAAAAAATACGAGTTCAACTACAGGGTGGAATGCATATGGAGGAGCTGGAGCCAAAAATATACCAATTGAGATAGGAGCAGGATATACAGAAGTCGAACAAAACAATATAGCTAGTGTCTTAACATCTTTTATGGATATGGATAGAGATGGTCGAATAGATATTGTTGAAACAGGTAAAAATACATATTTAAAAAATCTTGGGAACCTTGAATTTATAGAAATGCCGATTTATGCAGATTCTGGGGTAGACGTTGCAGATGTTGTTAAAGAACTTTCTAAAGTGCAAAAAGATAAATATGAAAAAACATATTTTGTTCAAACTCCATTTAAAATGTGGAAGGCTCCGTATGAAGGAAAACTACGGATAAGGGAGTCTGCAAATTTTGTTAAAAATAATTCAACATCAAATGTAGAAGTTCAGACATTTATAAACGATTCAGAAAAAGATATAGATTTATCATTTAAAGTTCCCGGTAATAAAGAAAAAAATATTGAAATAAAAGAAGAGGACAAAATATATTTTATTTCAAATAATGGCAAGGAACCAAAGAATACTGATATAGAGTGGAACATAGATATTGAGTATAGTGAAATAAAAGTATTAAAACAAAATATTTTAACACCTATTTTGTTATTAGATGATTTTAAGAAACAAGATGTTTCAATAAAAATTGAAGTTCAATCTGAACCCGGATTTGAAACAGAAGATAATTCTTTAATAAGTGATGATATTTTAGATAGAGATGTAATTGCAATAAAAGAAAAATTTACAGAAACAAATGATGAGTTATATTTTAATTTCTATGTGATAGAAAAAAAATATTCTCAAGATAATAAATCTTATACAATAAGTTTAAAATATAATGAGGATTGGCAAAATAATATTGATGCTCAAACAAAAGAAAGAATATTTTTACAATTAGTAAGTGATAATTATCTCTTACCACGTTCATATACAGAAGAATTATTTGATGAGCTAATAGAAAATCTAACAACAACAAATGATTTAAAATATGTAATAAAATATGAAGATTTTGCTAAAAGTTTTGAATATGATGCAACGACAAAATTATTTGAATTAAGAGTTTCTGATGAGGAAATAAGAAATTTTTATAGTTCATTTAAAGATATTTTTGATTATGAAATAAAGAAATCAGCACTAGAATTATTTTACGTTGAAAA
>JAFUPZ010000110.1 GCA_017472545.1 bacterium
AAAAAGGTAGAAATAAAAAAGCATTTAGAAGGAGAGCGTACAAATGGGCATGGCAGCATCTCAAGCACGTTGGATATCACTAGCGGCAAGAAAAACAAACGTTGAATACGAAGGACAACAAATCAACCAAGCAAGAACTGCATTAGCAAACGAAAGTTCACAACTTTGGAATGAGTTATACAGCATGGATGTGCCAACTGCTCCAAGTACAACTGAGTTTACAAAAACTCAATATACTTTTGAAAATGGTGACACAACACAAACAATTTCTGAAATTCAGCCTGCTGAATACACTGATGCAGATGGTATCAATTACAATTCATATATTACATACTATACAAAAGTAGCAGAATATACAGGTATCAGAAATACTAATTCAAATCCACAAGTACAATTTGTAGCATCACAAGATGGTACTGGTTATTATATGGTTGGTACAAGAAAATTATCTTGCCTAAATGCAGTAGACAGAAACGACACAAGCTCAACTGGAGCGTGGAACACATATAGTGCACAATTAGATCAAATTGCTGCAGATTGGCCAACTACTCAAATTGCAAAAGATTGGTTAAATTATAGAAACAATGGTGATTTAACTGCATTAGATAATATCTATTTATGGACTGATAACAGCAGTCACATCAATTTTACATCTAAAGTAGCAACAACTGGTGACTCTTTAGATGAATGTATGGCTGACCCAATGATCGGTTTACACTCATACTACGCAGATTATCAAACCCAAAATAAAGAATTATCAAAATACGGAATTGTTGAATATGATTCAGAAGGCAGAGCAACTTCTGTACAATTAGAAGGTTCAACTGTAGTTTATGCACTTGAAGCAACAAGTGTAACAGATGAAAATGCTTATAACGATGCTATGAATGATTATAACTATCAACAACAAGTATACGAAAAGAAAATTCAAGACATCAACGCAAAAACAGAACAAATTCAAACTGAAGATAGAACTCTTGAATTAAGATTAAAAGCGTTAGATACAGAACAAAATGCTCTTCAAACAGAAATGGATGCAGTTCACAAAATCATTTCTAAAAACATCGAAGGCACATTCAAAACATTCTCAAGCTAATATTAAAATTAAGATAAAGAGGTTAAAATGTCTTATAAAAATGATAGCGACTTAGTAATAGCAAATAGATTTGGTGATGCAAGTTCAAAAGCCAAAGCCCAAATGTGGGAAACCTATGACAGATTAAGAGACCTTACAGTTTCAGGTAGTGGAACAGGTACAGGTTTTGAAGCTGCAGGTGGTTTGTTATACAACTTGGCAAGCTTATTAGCACCATCATCATTTGCTACAATCTTTGGTAGCTCAGAAACAATGAATGTCGCGGGTACTTCTTATTATTCAAAAAATAATGCTGGAGCATCTTACGGCGTGGATTCACTTTACAACTATTCAGGCTTCCCAAGTGGGGCAGCTTCAATAAACTCAATTTATGGATTATCAACTGGCGGAGCAGCTTCAATCCTAAACGGTTGGGGTTCTGGTCTTGCTGGAGTTCCTACAGGTTATGCATCAAGCGTAAGCGGACTTGCTGACATTACAAGTGCAGCAGCTTATGGTATTGGCACCGGCTCAGGTTTAGGAAAAATTGCTTCAAACATTGTTATGCCATTTGCAAGCTGTATTTCAGGATTCGGTGGTATATTAACAGCAATTTCCCCTTACCTTGGTGTTTACGGAGCAGGAACAACAGTTTTAGGTAACTTAATGCAAGGTACAACATCAGCAGCTTTAGCTGCTTACCAAAACATTACAGGTAACATCACAACAAACGCTGATACAATCCTTTCAACAAAGGTTAGAAACATCGAAACTGTTGTAAAAATGCTTGATACTCAAGGTGATGTTGCTAAGAAAATGCTTAAAGAAGGTATTGATAGTAACAGTAAAGCTATTCAAAATATGTAAAAGACTAATTAATATATTCACGTATATGGATAATGTAAAGATAATTACATTATCCATATTATTTTATTAAAGTTTTTTAATTTTAAGCCGTATAACTATATGTATATATAAATTAATAGACCCATATTAAGAAATGTTACGTTAAAAAAACAAAAAATAACAATATTATTCCATGTAATGTTTTTAAGTATATGTAGGTCTATAGTGTAAGGATCATTATGTTTCGAGAAACTCTAGAGCTATACATCAGAAGAATCTTAGACTTTCTGATATACACAAAGAACTATCTTATCAGAAAGAACCCCCTACAATCGATAACAACATCAATTGTAGAAGGAGTAAAAGATTTTCTAACGGTAAAAAAGAAATTAAGAATGGCACAATACAGGCTTAATTATCACAGACACCAACTTAACAAGATGGAACAATTAATCGCCGAAAACAGCCAACATAATTTCTTAAAAGGTTCTAATTTGGATCAAAAAAGGTAAAGGTAGGAAACAAAATGGGTTTACTAATCGGCATAATCAGATTAAGACAACTGAGGCTAATGCAATCAAACTGCGAGTGGAAGTTACAATTAATTGCACAAGCTGTTAGTACAGCCCAAAACTCAGCAAAAAATTTGCTTCAAGTTGGAACAGACTATGAAGCAGATAGTGCAATTGCTAAAAAACTACAACAGCGACAATATAAATTAAAAGCCTTAGAAGAGAAATTGAATGCTCAAAAAGCAGCATTAGAAATTCAGCTTAAAGAAATTAACGCTGAAATGGAATCTTGCAGAGGTATGATTGACAAACATATTCAAGACGTATTTGCTTACAAAGTATAATTATCTAGCTTGAATAAATAAACTAATAATGTCATTCATAACAGAAGCTTGTTTTTGATAATTTTGAGCTTTTGCTTCAAGAATAGTGATTTGTTTGCGGTAATCTGCAACACTATTTTGACATTCAACAGAACGAGTCACTAAAGATTCTTGAACTTGTTTTGCTTCCTGTAAAACACTACCCATAGAAATACCAAGAGCTTCCATTGTTTGTTTAATAATTAACGCACCTGTTTGTTTAGAAACACCTGCAGGAAGTTTTGAAATTAACTGTTTTAACACAGCAACATTTGCAGGATAATCGAAATCATCTTGAGAAGCAAACGCATTCATTCCTAAATTTTGCACAAGACTTTGTTGAAACGCTGCATCAACAAAAGTTTGTGGTTGAGTAGCTGCTTGATATTGCAACTGAGATTGAATTCTCATCTGCATATCTGAAGGAACTTGAGTTTCATAATAAGAATTTTCTCCAAAATCATCAGAAACTTCAACTGGAGTTTCTTCAACCACAGTTTCTTCTATAATTTCTGGAGTATCATCATTAACAAAAACTTCACCATCACCATGAGCTGCAGATTGCATTTTTAATGCTTCAACAATTTTTTTACCTACTCCATCATTCAAATCGCTTATAGCCATCTTGACCTCTCAACTATTGTCCTAAACATTTTTAATTATATAAAAGACATGCTAATTTATCAAGATAAAGTTACCAAAGAAGTGTTAATACTTTAAGATTTATTAACTTGATAGCCACATGCGTTTGTGTTAGCATAGGGAAAAAGAGGGATATTATGGAAAATATTGAAATAACAAAATTTAACGAACTTTCATTTGGAGAAAACATTAATCAAGAAGCAGCAATTGCACCAATTGAAAATGGTATAGAATACGAAATATTAAGCGATAACGACGTATTAGAATACATCGATTACTTAAATTTAACAAAAGCTATCGAAATTCTTGCTGAATTTTTTGACGTTAACGCTGTTGCAATCGCAAAAGAAAACAAACTTTGCTCTGTTGCCTTAGGTAGTTCTATCGAAAACGCTTTTGAAAAAATAATTGATTGCGATCCACTATCCGTAGTTGGCTCAACTATAGGTTTCACAAAAGAATTAACACTAGATGTTGCAAAACAAGTCAATGCAATGAAAGTGAGAAACATCATTTCAACTAAAATATCAAAAGAGGCAACAGAATATTTGCTAAACAATAGTGAAATAAATCTTATTCAAGTAAAAAGCCCT
>JAFUPZ010000111.1 GCA_017472545.1 bacterium
AAGGAGCTGCGACATCTGCTCCGGCGGAGGCGATGTAATGACGAATTTAAACGAGATTACATACGTTGATTGGCAGTATAAATTAAACGGAATCGGTGGTGTTGCTGAGGGCGTTGACGATATTAACCAATGCATCGCAGTAATTCTTACAACCAGAAAAGGCTCAGTTCCTCATAGACCTACGTTTGGATCTGACTTGTATAAATATGTCGATTACCCTGTGAATGAGGCTGTTCCAAATATTATCCGAGAGGCAACTGATGCAATAAGCCTTTGGGAAACGAGGATAAAAGTTAAGTCGATAAATGTCGAGATTGACGAATCAAATATTGTAGTCAAAGTTGAATGGACTTTGAAAGAATCAAGCGCAACAGGAGTTGCAGAGGTAGAGTTATGACACAATTACCTGAACCGAATTTTATTGATAGAGACCCCGAACTCATTACAAAAGAATGGGTTGAGCTTTATGAAAAGAAATCAGGCAAAGTTCTTCAGCCTGCACAAATCGAAAGGCTGATGGTCGATGTCGGAGCATATCGAGAAACCATTTTAAGAATGAAGATTCAAGAAACGGCAAAGCAGAATTTATTGAGCTATGCTCCTCTTGATATTTTGGAACACATTGGCGAGCCTTTAGGTGTAAAAAAACTTCTTGCTAATTGCTCAGTTACAGTTTTAAAGTTTAAGGTTGATGAGCCTTTGGATTTTGATTTTGTAATTGAAAGTGGAACTGAGGTTGAAACTAAAGATGGCTTGTTTATTTTTCAAACAACTCAAACTGTAATCTTAAAATCAGGACAGTTAGAGGTTTCTGCTGAGGCATCTTGTGAGACTCCGGGATCTGCTGCTAATAATTATATTATTGGCTCAATCAATAATTTAATCACTCCGTTGGGATATATAAGTGATGTTGAAAATACAACTATTTCAGCGGGTGGAGCAGATGATGAGGAAGCTGAAAGTTTACGAGAAAGAATTAGACAAGCACCTGAAAAGTTTTCTAATGCAGGAAGTCGTGGTGCGTATAAATACCATACTTTAACGGCACACCAATCAATAATTGATGTTGCAATAAATTCCCCCTCCCCTGGTATCGTTAATATTTACCCATTAACAACTGATGGAAATCCTAATGACGAGATTTTGAAAATCGTTCAGGCTTATTTATCAGACGATAAAATTCGACCTTTGACGGACTTAGTTAAGGTTTTATCGCCAAAGCAAACTGATTTTTCTATAAAGGCAAAAATTTATCTATAAAAAGATGCTGATGTCACTAGTGTTTTAACAACTATTCATGCAAAGTTGAATGAATACAAGATTTCACTTGCTGAAAAACTAGGAAAAAACGTCATTCAAACGCAGATTATTTCTATTTTAAACAGCGTTTACGGAGTGTTCAAAGTTGAATTAGAAACACCGAGCGACATCGATATTATCGAGTCCGAATGGGCAAATTTGGTTGATTTCAATATAGAAGTTGGAGGATATGCTGATGAATAAGAATTCTTTAGCACCAATTAATGATGTTAATTTAAAGATATTTGACGAAATCTGCGAAGAAAGGTTTGCGAAACTTGATTTAGATGCCGTTTTGATTTCTATTATCGACAATGTTCCTGCTGATGCTTTGCCTCATTTGGCTGAACAATATCACATAACAGGGAACGAGGGTTGGTTACAGGCATTAAGCGATACTGAAAAACGCAACCTTATTAAGTCCTCAATAAAAATGCATAGATACAAAGGTACAAAATATGCGCTTGAAGAAATATTTAAAACATTAAATATCGTGGGAAATATTGAAGAATGGTTTAATTACGGAGGTAATCCATACCATTTCAAAG
>JAFUPZ010000112.1 GCA_017472545.1 bacterium
ACCAGATACAGCTTTTGCGTAATTGTTACTATAAGTATCATTATCTAAAATAGAACCTACACCATAGTAAGCTTGATAAGCGTTATAAACAGCACCGCCATAGGCACTACCTGTACCTGTTGCTTGAGCGTAATTACCGATGAAATTAGCGTCAACATTCGAAATCTGAGCACCATTACCATCATTATAAATTGCACCGCCATAAGCACTTCCTGAACCTGTGGTTTGTGCATAGTTTTCTGTAAAATCACCTGTTATACTATCAATTCTGTCATAATTATATACAGCGCCTCCTGATGCATTCCCAGCACCTTCTGCTTGAGCATAGTTACCAGTAAAGTTACCTGTTATACTACCGACCGCACCTTCATTATAAATAGCACCGCCATAAGAATAACCATTCCCTAAGGCTTTAACGTAATTTCCTGAAAATTTAGAATTTATATTGTCGATTTGAGAATCTCTTCCATTATAAATAGCCCCACCTTGTGCACTTCCTGCATCTGTGGTTTGTGCATAGTTTTCTGTAAAATCACCTGTTACATTATCAACTGTACCATCATTATAAATAGCTCCACCTTGTGCTTTTCCAAAAGCGCTAACATAGTTTTCTGTAAAATCACCTGTTATATTATTTATTTCAGAAGTATTATAAATTGCAGCACCATAAGAAAAAGAATCATCCACAACATTTGCATTAAAATCAACTGACAAATTATCAATTGTACCACCGACATTTTTAACAACACCATAATAATGACCATAGTATCCAGTTGCAGAACCAATAAAATTATTTATAGTTCCAATATTTTCTACATTAGAATCATTAAAATTAGCTTCTAGGTTAACAATGTCACCATCATTATTAACTATGGATTCTAAAAAATCACCTTTTAAAGTTTGAATAGTACCACTATTTTGCACACTTGATTTATCTAAAACTACCTCAGCTAGCTGAATTGTACCATTCTCCAAATTTGATAGACTTGAACTTGAATATAATGTACCTTTTAAATTATCAATAGTACCTTCATTTAAAATATCATTACCATAGAAAACAGAATCAATTAAACCAATACTACCAGCATTATAGATCGCTGTAGCTCTTGAATTGCTATAAACATTCCCAGAGGATTTGTAGCTATAATTCGTTTTATTACCAGCAAAAGAACCTTTAATAGAATCAATAGTCCCAAGGTTATGAATAGCACCTGCATTAGGAGCAGCATCGTAAGAATCAAAAGTTCCCATATTTACAGTGTTATCAATAAAATCACCAAAAATAGCGCCAATATGACCATTATTATATATAGCACTACCAAAAGCAACACCATTTGCTGCAGTCGCAGTAACAGAGTTGTTATAGAAATTTCCTGTAATAGAGTTTATAGAAATCGAATTATTAGGAGCACCTTCAAATGCGTTATAAATCGCACCACCATAGGCATTTCCATTGGTTGATGTTGCATAGTTTCCAATAAAATCACCCTTAATATCACCAATTGTACTACCTTTGGCTGCATTTATTGCACCATTATAAATCGCGCCACCTTTAGCAACTTTTCCACTACCAGAAACAGAGTTATAGTTTTCAACAAAATCACCTGTTATATTACCAATTTCTGCTGCCATATTTTGAATAGCACCACCATATTGGTCAAATGATTCAGATGTTGTATAGTTTCTTATAAAATTACCATTAATATTACCAATTGAAATGTTAAAGTTTGTATTATCAATCCCACTATTAAAAATAGCACCGCCACCACCGTGGTTCATAAAATCGCCAGTAACATCGTTTACATAATTGCCAATAAAATCACCAGTAATGTCACCGATTTGGGCATAAGCATCTGTAGGGTCATAAGTATATTGCGCATAGTTATAAATTGCACCACCTGATGCAACAGAATGGTTCCCAATAAATGTCCCTGTAATATCACCATATTTTGCCATACTAAAGGCTCTTAACGCAGCCCCGTGACCACCACCCCAAGTTGCAGCATTATCTACAAAATTGGCTTGAACACCTTTACAATCAAAAGGACTTGATGTTGAACCCCAACCATCCAATACTGAACCTGTTTGTTCAACATAATCACCATATACATATTGATTATTTGGACGCCATTGAACACCTGTTGAATTATACTTAAAAGTTAATTCAGGGGTTTCTGTAGGGTTACCTGAAGCGTCAGCTTCAATACGAACCATCTTATCATCAACCCATTTGTAATATCTGGAATTTGTTCCTGTGCCATACTCAGTTTTTGACAAATCATATCGGAAATATTCTTTATCAAGCATTCCAGTTGATTCATTATAAGTATATTTTGTAATAGTATTGTCGGCTTGAGATGAAACATTAGTAAGGGTATAGGCACTACTATCTGTCAATGTAGGAGTAATAGGAGCGTCTGCAGCTTGAGCAGCATTTACCCCAGTACTAACAGTAGCAATACTTGCCAGCGCTGCAACTGAAAGAGTTTTGAAGTTTGTACTTTTCTTCATTCCTGTCATAAATTTGCTAGTCTTAAATCCCATAATCAACACCTCAAATTTTTAGCACAAGAGAGGGGTAATCTATCCATCAGAAAACTAATATATCCTCTTAGATATATTTTAACATTATTTTATTAATATTGCAAGTGTTTGATTAATTTTTATTAATATTCGACATTACACTCCGCAAGCACTCAAGAGCAACATCTGTAACAAAATCCATATCCGATTCTTCAATAATTAGCGGAGGATTAAAGTAAATAACATCACCTAGTGGACGTAACAGAACACCTTTTTTTAAGGCTTTTTTATAAACTTCATACCCTAAACGCAAACCAGAAGGATAAGCTTTCTTTGTGGATTTATCCTTAACAATTTCTATTGCATTTATCAGCCCAATATGACGAACCTCACCAACATAAGGTAAATCCTCAAACTTCTCTTTTATAATCCTATTGAAATACTTGGCTTTTTGGTTAGCTTTTTCTATTATGTTTTCATCTTTTAGGATATTTAACACTTCAATTGCTGCAGAACAAGCTAATGGATTACCAGCATATGTATGACTATGCATAAATGCCTTCCCCTTATTGTAATCATCATAAAAAGCATCATAAATTTCTTGTGTTGTCACACAAATAGACATCGGCATATATCCACCAGTCAAACCCTTGGATAAGCACATAATATCAGGAGAAACACCAGCGTGATCAAAAGCAAACATTTTACCTGTTCTACCATAGCCTGTAGCAATTTCATCTGCTATCAAATGAACATTATACTTATCACAAAGAGCCCTTAATTTTGTTAGATACAAAGCTGGATAAACTTTCATCCCAGCTGACCCTTGCAACAATGGCTCTACCAACATTGCACAAGCTTCGTTACCATATTTTTCAAAAGTTTGTTCAGCTTTTTCAAAACATTCACAAGCACAATTATCACGACATTTTCCATAAGGGCATCTAAAACAATCTGGCGCATCAACTCTAACAACATCAAGCAAAATTGGCTTATAAATCTCTGTATATAAATCACAAGCCCCTACAGATAACGCACCTATTGTTTCACCATGATATGCATCAGTTAATGTTATAAAACGTTTCTTATGAGTATTTCCAACTTGTTGATGATATTGAAAACTCATTTTCATAGCCATTTCTACAGCAGCAGAGCCATTATCAGCAAAGTTGAATTTGCACAAACCATCTGGTAAAACTTCCATTAACTTTTGACATAGTGTTATTGCTGTTTTGTGTGTAAAATTAGCAAATATAACGTGTTCCAGCGTATCTAACTGATTTTTTATAGCTTGATTGATACGAGGATTACAATGCCCTAGCAAATTACACCACCAAGAACTTACTATATCTTTATAACAATTTCCATCAATGTCATAAAGATTTATCCCTGCAGCTTTTTCTACCACAATAGGAGCTAATGTTTCATAGTCTTTCATCTGTGAACACGGATGCCAAATATATTTTAAGTCCTCTTCTTGCCAAGTTACCATTTATTTAAACAATCCTTCCAATTCATTCTCACTAATCTTAATAGACTTTGCATCCTTTTCAACTGTTGCAACAACGCTTAGCCCTGTCAATTGCTCAATTTGGATCAAATTATCTTGATGCATAAAATCAGCTCTATCAAAATTATTCAACACAATTCCACTTACTATTATACCGTTGCCCCTAGCATACTCACTAGTTAAAAGTGTAGAATTTATAGTTCCCAATCCTGCATCCGCAACTATTAAAACATTATTTGCAAGAGATTTTATAACTTCAGGTAACAACAAACGATTATTATCTAGTGAAAAAGGACAAGTAATACCACCAGCACCTTCAACAACTACATAATCAAAATCTTTTGAAAAATTAGAAAAATCATCAATAATTTTATCTAATGAAATTTCCACTCCAGCCCTAAACGCAGCCAAGTGAGGAGAAACAGGCTCTTCAAAAGAATAAGAAACACATTTTTCTGGCTCAATATTCAACCCAGAAGTAGATAAAACATGATTACAATCACCTAACACTCCATTTGTCGCACCACTTAGGACAGGTTTAAAATAACCACAATTAAAGCCCGCATCTCTCATCGATTTGACAATCAATGCACTAATATAGGTTTTGCCGACATCTGTACCTGTAGCTGTTACAAATAGTGATTTACAAGCCATACATAATCCCTTTACAAAAAATAAGCGGTAACTTTTGTCACCGCTTATATTATATATCAAATATAAATTAAATTATAATGTAGCACCACCATCTAACAAGTAGTCATAGTGTCTAATATCATCATAGTTATTAGGACCTACAGGTAGTGGTTGTAATTGTGGCTCTTGAGGAGCTGGAGCTGGTGCAGGTTGAGCTTTTGTTGAACGTCTGCTCAATAGAGCATCAAAATCAGGTTCTAGAGTAAGATCAAAGTGGAATCTACCCATATGTCTGTGACGTTCGTAAGCATTGTTAATTAAAGGCCAACCCCAATATACTCTAGCACTTAAGTCACCTGGTAATTGAACCCTTACACCTGTACCTACAGATGCTAAGAAATAACTACCATCATAAGCGTCTTCTCTGCAATATGGGAATACACCTGCTGTATCAGCAAACACAGCACCTTTCAAATAGTGACCGATGAATTTCTTAGTAATACCTTCGCTATTAGTAACAGTTCTAGGTCCTAGAGGGAACATCAATTCACCACTGAAGAAGTAACCGTTTTTACCAATCATAACACCTTCTGAATAACCTCTAACAGTTGCCAAACCACCTGTTTGGAATTGATCTAGGTAAGGAATGTGTTTGTTATTAGGAATAACTTGGTAACTACCTCTCAATTGACCAATAAAGCCGTGAGAGAAGTCATGCAATCTTAAGAATCCACCTGAATATTTGAAGTAATTAGAATCACTATCAAAAATTGGGAACGCCATAGATGCATTTTGAGTTAAATACCAAATACCATATTTGGTATCTTTTCTGATATTAAAACCAACATCAGCACTAGTTACTTGGTCAGTATTAGAAATCATATCATCAAGAATATCTAGACCTGTAGAAGACCAAGTTCTTGAACGTTTGTAATTTAATGCAGCATGAGTTCTGAATTCAAAACCACGATTTCTTACGATTGGTTGATCATAGTACAAGCTATACAAGTATGAGTAACTTTTTAATCTATTACTAAACAAAGCATGAGCTAGAGGATCATCCATATGTTTAACTTTTGCAAAAGTTGAAGAGTATGTAAAACCAACTCTACCATCTTTTTTATTTACAGGAACACTATAATCAAAGAATGGGCTGACTGCACCACGAGAGAAATATGTACCTAAAGACATTTGGTCACGTCTATGGAACAAACTATCTGCAACGATTGCAGGACCACCTCTTAGTTGACCAGTACTTCTACGACCAGCATTGTCCATCATACCAATAATGTGGAATGGGAAAGTTTCTTGCGCTGTTAATTCAATATCAGTTGTACCTGGTGTTGTACCAGCTTTCAAGTTTGCAGCTAAGTTAACACCTTCGTGATACCTATTGAAATCAAGAACGTCTTGTTCTAAATTAACAATATCAAACAATTCCCCTGATTTTTGAGGCATACGATCCAAAATATATTTGTCAGTTGTATATTTATTATTTACAACTGTAACTTCACCGATTTTACTTTCGATTAACTCGATTTTAATATTTCCATTAGCAACTGTTTGCTCTGGCAAATAAGCACGAGCTGTAACATATCCTTTTTCAGCATATAAGTTATTCAAACCATTAATTGCAGCTTGAATATCAGAAATAAATACGTTACGTCCAACATATTGACCAATTACGCTATTAATCTCTTCTTTTGTAAGAATTTCTGATGGAGATACTTCGATTGAGTTTACATACACACCTTTAGTACCAATCTCATCAACAGTAGCTTTCATTGATTCTGGGATAGAAGCGGTTGGAGATGCTGTACTTTTTACAGCAGAACCACCAGTACCATAACGTTTATTTTCATATTGATAGTAATCGCTTTCGCCGCGTCTACGGTTCTTATCGTAACGCATCATGTCACTATCGTGAATTTGGGATCCACCAATCTCATTCATAACAGGGATACCGCCGTGAGTAAAGCCAAAACCAGCATCAAATGAGCCAGCATTACCAATACCTTCACCAGCAGCAAAAGCTTGACCTGAGATTGACAAAGCACAGATAGCAGAAACCGCTAAAACAGCTCCTAAAAATCGATTACTTTTCTTAATCTTCTTCATTTTGTAATTCACCTTCTATATTATTTTAATGTATATCTAGCTATATATAATTAAATATATCTTGTAAGTCTATTGTTAATCAATGATGGTTAAATAAAAACCTTTTATTAAGAATTAGTTACAAAACCAACCACATTTTACATTAAACCTACCGTAACATTATACAAAATTGAGCATGTCATGTAAAGATGTTACAAAAAAAATAAATCAAACGGACGAGTAGCTTTAATTTTATTTATTTTGTGCTATATTAAGAATGTTATAAGGAGAAGCATTATGAAGAAAAGTTTAGGTTTATTTACAGCTCTTATTGCAGTTGTTGGTTGTTTATCTGTTTGTGCCGCAAATGCTGAAGCTCTAGCTGTAGCTATAGTTGATGTTCCTCAAGTTGTAGCAGCATCTTCTGAAGTTCAAAAACTAAAAAAAGAACAACAAGCTAAAGCAGATGAAATTGTTAAATTTATTGAAAAAGCAAGAAAAGATGTTGCAGGTATAACTGATGCAGATAAGAAAAAAGCTGCAGAAGAAAAATACACAAAAGAATTACAAGCTAAAAAAACAAAAATGGATGCTGATTACGCTGAAAAGCTAAAAGCAATCGACGCTTCAATTTCTAAAAAAATTGAAGAACAAGCAATTCTTAAAGGTTATGAAGTAGTATTAAGCAAAGGTATTGTTTTATACGGCGGAAAAGATATTACTGCTGAAGTTATAAAAGCTGTAAAATAATAAAAATTTTAGCTATAAAAAAAGACCTCCCATTTCTGAGAGGTCTTTTTCTTGCTTAGACTTAAAGATCTTTATAAGAACCTGCAAACTCATCCTTATAAGTAGTATGTAGAAGCTCATGAGCTTTATGAGAATTTGGTTCACCCAAATATTCTTCATACAACTTCTTAATATCTTTATTATCATGAGATCTTCTAAACTGAACATCTTTTAAATCTTCATTGTAAAGACCTTCAGCTCTTAACTTACGTTTTTCTGGAGTATTACAGCTGATAGGTTGTCCACCACCATTTACACAACCTCCAGGACAAGCCATTACTTCTAACAATTGGAAGTCAGCAGTACCATTTTTGATTTCTTGAATAGCTTTTTCTGCTTCTCTTAAAGTGGAAACTACTCTAATTGTAACTTTTGTGCCTTTAATATCAAGAGTTACAGATTTATTGTAAGCTGAGCTATCAACACCACGCAACTCTACAATATCATTATTAGCAATATCTTCACCTGTAACCATGTAATAAGCAGTTCTAGCCGCAGCTTCAGCAACACCACCTGA
>JAFUPZ010000016.1 GCA_017472545.1 bacterium
AATTTTGTAAAATTTTCAACTTTTTAGACTATTAATTGTTATTTTACCCTAAAAAATGGGATTAATATACATGTAACCAAAGGAGGTTATCATGGCAATTAACTTAATCCTATTCGGTTTCATTGTGTACACTGCATTGATTGTTGTACCAAGCATTTGGGAAGAACTTACCACAGAAGGATAGAGAATTTCCAAACAAAACCAAAAGGATGATTCTTAAATTTTGAATTCGTTTTTTGACATTTAGGAGAGATTGAAGAGTTTTTAGTGTAGTAAGTACGTTTATCAAATAAACGTAAATTTTGTAATGCTAAAATTATAATTCATAAATGTTTGAATTATAATAAAGGTATGGATTACGTAAACAACAAATTCGATATAATTGTAGTAGGTGCTGGACACGCTGGTTGCGAGGCAACTTTGGCGTGTGCAAAACTCGGAATGAAAGTATTATTATGTACACTTAATGTTGATAATATCGCTCTCCAACCTTGCAATCCTGCAATTGGAGGTCCTGCCAAATCCACTTTAGTACGTGAAATCGACGCACTCGGCGGAGTAATGGGTGAAGTTACCGATGCAACTTATCTTCAATTAAAGGTTTTAAACTCATCAAAAGGGCCTGCTGTTAGAGCTTTACGCGCACAATCAGATAAAGCTGAATACACTCGTTATATGCGTAATCTAATCGAAAGCAATGAAAATATTTACTTAAAACAATGTTGTATAACAGAATTATTAGTTGATGGTGACAAAATTATTGGTGCAGTTGATGAACTTGGTACAGAGTATAAAGCTCAAGCAATTGTACTTACAACAGGAACATCCTTAGAAGGTAGAATTTTTGTCGGATTGCAATCGTTTAGCGCTGGTAGACTTGGTGAACAAGCCGCAATTGGACTTTCAGATTCACTACATAGATTAGGAATCGAAACAAAAAAATTAAAAACTGGAACACCTGCCAGAGTCGATAAACGAACAATCGATTATTCAAAAATGACAATTCAACCTGGCGATGATGAATTAAGTTTCTTCTCTTTCAAACCAAATCGACCAATTCGAAAAACTTATCCTTGTTATCTTACAAGAACAACAGAAGAAACACACAATATAATTAGAGCAAATCTAGATAAATCGCCAATGTATCAAGGTTTAATACACGGTGTTGGCCCTAGATATTGCCCATCAATTGAAGATAAAATTGTCAGATTTGCATCAAATCCTTCGCACCATATTTTTATAGAACCAGAAGGGTTAGGCACATACGAAACTTACATTCAAGGTTTTTCAACAAGTTTACCAATGGATGTTCAAGTAAAGATGTTGAGAAGTCTACCAGGTTTAGAAAACGCTCACATCATAAAACCAGCATACGCCGTTGAATATGATTACGTTCCAGCAGTTCAAACAACTCACTCATTAATGTCAAAAAAAATCAAAGGTTTATTCTTTGGTGGACAAATTAACGGAACAAGTGGTTATGAAGAAGCTGCTGCGCAAGGTTTAATTGCAGGTATTAACGCATTCAATTACATCAACGGTTCTGAAATGTTAGAACTTTCAAGAAGTTCATCCTACACAGGAACATTAATTGACGATTTAGTAACAAAAGATATTCAAGATCCATACAGAATGCTAACTTCACGCTCAGAATACAGATTACTTCTAAGACAAGATAATGCTGATGAGCGATTAACTCCAATTGGACACAAGCTTGGACTTATTGATGATGCTCAATTTGAAAGATTTAAAGAAAAACAACGACAAATTGAAGAAGAAAGAATTAGATTACAAGAACTAAAAATTCCAGCTTCAGAAGAAGTTAATGAGATTTTAGCAAAATATGAAGAGCATATAGACAGAGGAATGCGCGCGGCAGAACTTCTTAAACGTCCTAATATCTCATACAAAATATTAAAAGAATTAGATGAATCTACAAACTCACTAAATCTATCAAAAGAAGTATGGGAACAAGTTGAAGTAATTATCAAATATGACGGCTACATTAAACGTCAAGAAGATCAAGTTGACCAAGCTGGAAAACTAGAAAAATTCAAAATTCCTGATAACATTGATTACACAAGAATTGAACATATTTCAACAGAAACAAAAGAAAAACTAGAAAAAATAAGACCAAAAACTCTAGCACAAGCCGCACGTATTGGCGGTGTAAAACCTGCAGATATTTCAATTCTTATGGTTATGCTTGAGAAAAGTACATTTGCTAAGAAGTAATTTTAACTTTCTTTTCTAAGAAATATTTAGTAAAAAACTTAGCTTTATATAATTTCAAATTCGAAAAGCGAATAGCTCTATTATCTTTGCATATAAGGGTTAGTGATCGATTTTCTATGGACTTTGCAACAATATCACCAGCTTTTGAATCAACAAATTCGTCTTGCAATACCTGCATCGAATAAGGATCTACTACCAAAAATTTATCTTCACAAGTTATATAACATGGTAAAAACGGATGAAGCGCTCTAACAGTTCTTAACACATCTTCTGAAGTTTGAAACGTAAA
>JAFUPZ010000113.1 GCA_017472545.1 bacterium
ACGTACTACAAAACGTAATATGAGAAGATTATGGATCGTTAGAATTAACGCAGCTGTAAGATCTCGTGGTATGAGCTACTCAAGATTTGTAAATGCTTGCAAAAAAGCAAACATTGTTGTAAACAGAAAAATGCTTGCTGACTTAGCAGTTAGAGATCCAGAAGCGTTTGATGTAATTTTCGAAACTATCTCTAAATAGTTTTTGATTTTACTAAAAGCATTAAAAAAGACGATTTGTACAAATCGTCTTTTTTATTTTTATAAATAAGTTATTAGTGTCCTTTATAAATATTTTTGAAGTAATCTTGGTTTGTTGCGGCGTAATATCCACAAGTAATACCATTTTCGTTTCCACCACCAGTTGGGTTACAGTATTCATCAGGATTTGCACTGTATGTAGGGTGAGATGCTGGAGCGCCAAGTGGTTGAATGCCTTCATCAGTTAATGCAAATGTAAATAAATCCCACCCCCATCTGTTAGGATTTTTAGCTTTACCATTTATATCAACTGAAATTAATATAGGATTAGGAACAGTTTTTCCGCCAACAGTAGATGTTCCACCAGGGTTCTCTACTGCGACTAACATACCATTATTTAGAACAAATGCACCATCATCAAGTCTGCTAAGGTTAATTTTAGTGCTGGTAGTTTTGTTGTATGTGTAGTAGTTATCTTTGGTTCCAGTTTGGTCATTAGCGCCATAAGAGATACAAATACTAGCATTTTTAGTTGCTCCGTATCCACCACAATCAAAAGTAACTTTATTGTAGTCTTTTATAGCTTCGTAAAGTCCTCCACTAGTATAGTTAGCTGGTAATACTGGTAAATTGTCTGCATCCATGTCAGCAATAGTTTTTGCTAATAAAGAATAAGCTGTATCAAATTGAGCTCTAGCTTCTCCAGCTTTTTGACCGTTTACAAGTTGTGGGATTACTAACGCTGCAATAACCCCTATTACGCCTAGCGCAATTAATATTTCACCTAAAGTGAATGCAAATCTTTTTTTCATCATATAAATCCTCGTTTAACATAAATATTATATCATATTACTTGTCATCGCTCAAGCTGGATAAAAATCTGTATTGTGAAATTTTGTAAAAATATATTAAAAGGAAGGTTTAATCAGCAAAAAATAAAATTTACGTGTTTTTATGATAAAAATTTAAGATAGGAGTATATTTTCATGTCTATATATATGGCAAATGTTACACAGAGGGAAAAAGTAAAAGCAGCTGCTTATGGTACAGGTTTAGGCACATTGGGGATGTTGGCATTTCATATTCCTCCATCAAAAAATAGATATGTTGAAACAGCTTTTAATGTGTTTAAGGATGAAGCGGCGGATAATATTGAGAATTTGAATTCAAGTGCTTTGACTATTACTGAGGGTAAAAATTTGTCTGGTGAACAAAAATTATTTCTATCTCAATTTGGGGTGAACGAGGATGTAGTTGAGATTAATTCTAAAATAAAGACTATCAAAGACTCAATTACAGATACTGATTCTATTAAAAATCTAAGACAAACTTTTGTTGATACATTTGATACATTTAAGAAAAATCCAGCAGCAAGAGATGCATTATCTATAAAAGTGTTTAATAGAATTCGCTGGTCTAATTTTGCTTGGGGTGTAGGTTTAGGTGTTGTTTTAGGTGTTGCTCTTGGTTTGTTGCGTGTACAAGACCCAAAAATGTCATATTTTGAGTAATTTTCTTTATGTTATCATGGTTTTATGTGTAATCATGGGATAAAATATTATATAAAGGAACTTTTGACGATTTCAGCTCCAATTATTATGGGGAATTTAGGTTTCATATTAATTGGGATTTGAGATGTTGTTGTTGCAGGTCGTCATTCAACAGATACGTTTGCAGCAATTAGTATTGCAAATGCTATTATGAATTGCTTATTAACTTTCGGTGTAGGCTTGATTGCAAGCATTTCACCTCTTTTATCAAATTATAGGGGTGAAAAACGTACTGTAAAGAAATATTTTTATCCTTCAATAAGATTTTCTATGGTATTGGCTGTTTTAACAATGTTGTTAATTCTTGCCTTTATACCAGTTATACCGTTTATAGGTTTTGAAGAAAAGTTGGTGCCTGATATTCAAATTTATATGTTGATTTCAGCGTTCTCCACATTTGGAGCATATTTACATGCTTGTTTAAAAGAATTTTTACAGTCTTTTGAAATTGTTTTGTTCCCAAATTTGGTAACAATAGCTTGTGTGTTTTTAAATATTGCGCTTAATGTTGTTCTTGTTTTTGGATTGGGGCCAATACCTTCGTTGGGTGTAGTAGGGTTAGCTATTGCAAGTTTTGTAGTTAGATATGTTATGGGTATTGTTCTATTAATATACTGTTATAAAAATATGCAATTGCGAAATTACCATGAGAAGGGGTATTATAAAGCCTTGTTAAGTATCGGATTACCAATTTCATTGGCTGTATTAGTGGAATTTATTGCATTTAATAGTATTGCGATATTTATGGGTAGAGTTTCTGGAGTTTATGCTGCTGCTCAAAATTTAGTTTGTTCATTAACAACAATATCTTTTATGATTCCGTTTGCTATATCGAATGCAATTGCTGTAAAAACAGGATTTGCTAATGGAGCTGGTAATTTTGTTGATTTGAAAAAATATTCTTTGGTTGGGGTTGTGATGTGTGTCGGTTTTATGGCATGTAGTGCAGTTGTTTTTTTAAGTATTCCAAAGCCGATTGTAAGTCTATTTACTGTTGATGCTGAGTTGATAAAAATTTGTATTCCTGTAATGTATATATTGTCAATTTTCCAAATTTTTGACGGTTTGCAAATCGCTCTTGCTGGGATTTGTAAAGGTGTAAAACAAGCGGATATTGTTTTGTTGGCAAATTTTGTTGCTTATTGGTTAGTTTCGATTCCGCTTGGTTATACGTTAGCGTTTAAATATAATATGAATGTTTCAGGGTTTTGGGTTGGCTTGTGTTCAGCAGCAGCTATATTGTGTTTCATAATGATATTTAAGCTAAAACGTTTTGTGGATATTGCATACAAAAAACAAGAACTGTAGAGTAGTTCTTGTTTTTACGCGGGTAAATCTTTTGTATATTTATAAAGCCAAATATAAAACTTCTTAAAATAAGAAGAATAAAAGTGTAAACATGCAACCTAAAGATGCAGCACTAAATACAAACCAAGTATGCATAACTGGATGTTGGTATGACCAGATTTCTTTTATTGTGCTTCTTGCATTATTTATAGCTTGCATTATATTCTTCTCCAATAAACTCGTTTTTATATATTCTATTTTCCATATTTATCAGAAAACAACATCACCTGTTTGGTTGATTATTAATTCGGTTTAGAGTATGATTTACATATGCGAAATGTTGAATTACTTATGCCTGCGGGCAATTTGGAAAAATTAAAATACGCTGTAAAGTATGGTGCAGATGCAGTATATTTAGGCGTGGTAGATTTTAGCTTAAGAGCGATGAGAAAAGGGGAAATTATTACCCTTGAAAATTTGAAAAGTGCTATAGATTTGGCTCATAGTTTAGGTGCAAAGGCTTATTTAACTTTAAATATCTTTGCATTCAACTCTGATATTAAGCACTTGGAAGAATGTATGGAAATTTTAAAGGATGCAAACCCAGATGCTGTCTTGGTTAGTGATTTTGGGATCTTGCGTTTGTTAAAAAAATATATGCCAGATACAGAAATTCATGTTAGTACACAAACTAATATATTAAATTATGAATGTGTTAAGTTCTGGCAAGATATGGGTGCAACCCGTGTAGTTTTGGCTAGAGAACTTTCTATTCCTGAGATTGCAGAAATTAAACGTCAAGTTCCTGACATGGAAATTGAATGTTTTGTTCATGGTTCACAATGTGTATCATTCTCTGGTAGATGTTTGTTAAGTGATTATTTTACAAATGGAGAAAGAAAAGCTAATTCTGGTAATTGCTCTCAACCATGCCGTTGGAGTTATAAACTTATGGAAGAGACTCGTCCTGGTCAATATTATGAGATTAATCAAGATGAGCGTGGTTCGCATATTTTAAGTCCAAAAGATTTGTGTCTGGTAAAACACTTAAAAGATATGATCGATGTTGGTGTTGATTCATTCAAAGTTGAGGGAAGAACTAAGAGTTTGTATTATGTTTCAGCTGTTGCTAAAACATACAGAGCTGCGATTGATGATATTATGAAAAATCCTCAAGCCGACATGGAAAAATATTTCTTAGAGCTTAAAAAGGTTGGCAACAGAGGTTATACAACAGGTTTTGCGTTAGGTGAAAACAAACCAGATAGCTATAGCTATGATATTTCAAAAGGGCTTGCTGGTGCAGATTTTTTATTTGAATTCCATGATAAGAAAAAATATTCACAAGTAGTATTTTCATCTACTAGTGATGCTGATTTGTACTTTGTGAAAGTGAAAAATAAAGTATTACTTAATGATGAAGTTGAAATTATTACACCAAGTGAACAGTTTGTTACAAAAATTGTTGAAATTATTGATGAAAAAGGTGAAACTCAAGATTTGGCAAATACAAATGCCGATGTATATTTGAGATTTGAACAATCGCCAGTGGATTATGAAGTTGCGTTAGCAAGAACAGTTGGAGTGAAAGAGAATGTTTCTTAAACCAGATGTAAATTTAAAAAGTATTTATGATATTGATTTGGATGAATTAAAAAATCAAGGTGTAAAAGCGATGCTTTTTGATTTGGACAGTACTATTATGGCGTCAAAATCTGCAAAATATACTGACGAGATGTATCAGTGGTTGAAAGTTGTTCAAGAAAACTTTTTCATGGCTGTTGTATCTAATAATAATAATCCAGAATATATTGAAAAGGTTAAGAAAATTTCACATTTCCCATTGTTGTTTGGTGCTTGTAAACCTAAAACAGGCCCTGTTAGAGAGTTTTTAAAGCAATATAATGTAAATGCAAAAGATTGTGTCATTGTTGGAGATAGACCTTTGACAGATATTCTATGTGGTAAAATTCTTGGCTGCAAGACTATTTTGGTGGATTCAATTACAGCTGATACTGAATCAAAATTGGTTAGATTTGTAAGAAAGTTAGAAAGATTAAGTATCCGACACTAAAATTTTCTAAATCAAAAGATTGAACTTTTTGTCGATTTTTTCTGCTGTAACAAAATATTAACATATTGAAATCCTTTATTTATAAGGGTTTCAAGTGTATTTTATGGTATTTCAAGTGTTTTTTATACTTTTTTGACTTAAAACAATAATTAATATATTATATATATGATAGTGTAGTTATTTTCATAAATACATTAAATAACTGATACACAAATTCAAGAGCTTTAATATAATGTAGTTGTTAAAGACTATATAAGATGGGTGGAGAGAAAGTGAACATTAATTACTATAGGAATGAGAATTGGGTAGATAATACGTTCAGCAAACGTGGTAAAAAAGTATTATCAATGTTGGCTGTAATATTCTCAGTGGGTATTATTGCAGGTGGTTGTGGTGTATTACAAAATTTCGGTATCGGTGGTGGAGAACCTGCGATGCCTGAAGCTGTATCGCCAGTAGTTCCAGAAGCTGCTGCTCCTGTTGCTGAGGCAACACCAGCAGTTCCAGCGGTTCAAGAAGAAAAACCAGCAGACGAAGGAAATGTAGAAATGGATGTTGAGGAAAACCAAGCTAGTAGCATGGTATCTTATGATGTTACTACAGTTGGTCGTTCTGATCCTTTTATGCCTTCAGATGAATTAAAAGCTTTTGATGAAGCAAGACGTTCTGCATATGAAGAAGCTGAACGCCACAATTCAAAAATTGCTGAGTTGGAAAGATTGAAAGATACTGTAATTCGTGAACCTGATGATATTAGTCCATACAGTTTCAATTTACCAGTTCCGCCAACTTCATTGGCGTCAGCTGATTCTGCAGCAGCAAAAATCACAAGAACAAAAGTTGTTGGTATTATGTACAACAAAACAAGCCCTTCAGCAATTATTAATGTAGATGATAAAGATTATTTAGTACGTCCTGGTGATCAAATTATCGGACAAGAATATAAAGTACTTCAAATCAATCCTTCTTGGATTACAGTTGGTTTAGGTGCTAACATATATTCAGCTAGTATTGGTGAGTTGTTTGCAAGAGATGAGTTAGATAGTACTCGTAACGATGTTTACAACTTGAAAAACAGATTTGGTGGTAGAAAAGGTTAATTAAAAAGAGTAATAAGCAGGAGCAATTATGAGAAATAAGATTAGAGAAAAAATTGTTGCAAGTGTTATGTTATCAGCATTCATGATAACAAATTCAATGACTGCATCATTTGCGATGAATGAGTATTATGGTTACCTAGATGGTAAACCAGCTATTAGAAAAGAAGCTTCATCTGTAAGCTTACGTTCTGATGTTAAAATCCCTAATGCGGATTCAATCGTGAACTTGAGTTTAAGAGATGCTGATATTAAACAAGTACTTAGAATGTTTGCTGACCAAGCAGGTATGAATATTATTTTCACTCCTGAAGTTGAAGGTACAGTAACAATGGACTTGGTTGATATTCCTCTAAGTGATGCATTAAGTCTTGTTGTAAAAACTCATAAGTTGTTCTATGACATTCAAGCTAATACTTTAGTTGTTTCAAGTGCTGATTCAGCTTTATCTTTAGCAGAACGTAATAATAATATTACTATTATTCCTGTTAAATATGTTAATGCTCTTGCTATTTCTACATTCTTAAATACAAGTGTATTTTCATCAAAAGGTGCTGGAGCAACTAACCCAGGTATGTCAAAAGGTTACATTGTTGCAACTAACCCTGCTACAAACGAATTGATCGTTACAGGTACAGAAAACGACATTGCTCTAGTAAAAAGAATCGTTGAGAAGTTTGACGTAAGACCTACAGTTACTACTTTCAAGGTTAACCACACTACTCCTGCAGAAATGGCAGCTTCAGTTTGTACATCATTGTTCCCTTCAATGTCTATTATGAGTCTTGAAGGTGAATCTGGTGGTGCTGCTGGTATCCCTACAGGTTTTGCTTCTGATGAAGGCGGCGAAGGTGAAGGTGGCTCATCTGGTTCAATCGCTGTTGGCGGTGGTAAAGTAGCTTGTTCTCTTTCAACACAACAAATGACTGAAGAATCAACAGATGGTGAAGAAACATTTAAATTAGATAGTTTACCACTTATTAACATGTCAGTTTCATACTTCCCAACATTGGGTACTATCCAAGTTATTGGTGGTTCTGAATCTCAAATCGAAATGATTAGAGATTATATTGCAATGAACGATAAGAAAAC
>JAFUPZ010000114.1 GCA_017472545.1 bacterium
ACCATCTGCTAATGTTTTAAACAATGCTTTTTCAATTTTATCTGCATAAGCATTTTCACCAATATATTTAAGCATCTCGATAGCAGAAAGTAACAAGGCTGTTGGATTTGCTTTATTTTGACCTTTAATATCTGGAGCTGATCCATGAACAGGTTCAAACACAGCGCATTCCAGCCCAATATTTGCACCTTGAGCAACTCCCAAACCTCCAATTAACCCTGCTGTTAAATCTGAAACAATATCTCCGTATAAATTTGGAAGAACCAAAACATCAAATCTTGTTGGATCTTGAACCAATTGCATGCAAAGATTATCGACTAAAATTTCTCTAGGTTTAATCTGTGGATAATTTTGAGCAACTTGTCTAAATGTATCTAAAAACAATCCATCAGACAATTTCATAATATTTGCTTTTGTAACCACACAAACTTCATGCCTGTTATTTTTTACAGCATACTCAAAAGCAAACTTACAAATTCTTTCAGAAGCTTCCCTTGTAATAATTTTTATACTATGAGCAGTATTTTCATCAATTTGTTCTTCTACTCCAGCATATAAATCCTCAGTATTTTCACGAACAACAACCAAATCAACATTATTAAATCTAGTTTCCACACCAGGAAGATTTTTACAAGGACGAAGATTTGCATATAAGTCTAAATCTTTTCTTAATTGAACATTTACAGATCTAAAACCTTTTCCTATAGGAGTAGTTACAGGAGCTTTTAAAGCTATTTTATTCTTTTTAACAGACTCTAAAACCCTATCAGGTAGAGGAACGCCTTCTGTTGCAATAACATCTTCGCCAGCAGTTTGAATATCCCAATCAATTTCTAACCCACTAGCTTTAATAATCTCAACTACACTGTTTGAAATCTCTGGTCCAATACCGTCACCATTAATCAATGTTATTGTATACATAATAAAAACCTCCATCTAATAGCTTAATTATACTATAAAGTGGAGGGAAAATAAAAATTAGTAGGGGAAATATTTTAATTCTTCTCTATGAGAATGTTTTGAATGATCTATCAATATTTTTTGTCATTGCGGATTTCACTGATTCATACTCAGTTTGCAATGTATTGTGTTCTGTATCTAAAGTTTTAATTTTGTTTTCATATCTTTTATCTTTTGCAGAAATTTCATTATTTTTCTTTTGATATTCAGCTTCAGCTCTTGCTACTGCACTTTCATCATCAATTTCTGTAAAATCAGCACAAGAACCATATTCTGTAGCATTCCAAGATACACCTTTAAGAGTTAAAACTAGTGGATTTTCGCCTTTAGCAATCATTTCTTGAAGGTCTTTAAATGCGATAACTTCAGCATCTGTAATAACTTTATCTTCTGCGTATGATGCAACTTCTAAAGTAATAAGTCCTTGAGCTAATGCTTTTTGAATCCACTCTTTGCTTGATGCTAATTGTGGGTCTAAAACTGTATAATTTGCAGCATTATCACCTTGAGTTGATTTTTCAGTAGATGGACCATTCATCTTGTACCACAAATTTGTATACCATTGAGCTTTTGTAGCATCGCTATACTCATAGGTTTCATTAACATTAGTGCATCCCAAATCTTCAGCTTCTGCCAAGAACTCTTCTAATACCTCATAATATTTTTGAGCATTTTTATAAACTTCTGTTTCAACTTTAATCTCTTCGCCGTCTTCACCTACCGCAGATTCAAACGCAACTTGAGATTGAACCCATTTATCAAATGTAATACAGTTTGTATAATTATTTTTTGCAACAGATAATTGTTTTATTGCATAATCAAGGTCTACATTAACTCCCATTTCTGATAACGCAACTTTATCTTGATAAGATTTCAATGCTTCTTGATATGCAGCTTGAGATGAAAATTTATCTAGTTGGAATTTTTCATCTGAAGAAATTGTATTACCATCTGCATCTTTATAATCAGCATTTCTTGCTACCTTTATTGCATCTTCCCAAGCTTCATAATATTCAAGAACACCGCCATCGATTTCGGTACTTCTATTTTCTAATTTTATTGCATTTTCTTTTAGTGATTCAGTTTTATAAATTTTTTCAATACCATTAAGAGCTAAGAAATCTGTTAAATTTTCAGCAGCTTTGAAATTCTTCGCATCAGTAGTTGATACCATCATTTGACCTGTTGAATTTATCAATGCATATTGATTTTTCATATCTGAATACTGATAAATTGCGTTAGCTGTCAAACTTTCAGTAATCGCTGTACCTTGAGCATCATAAGTTACAAACTGCAATTGTCTTGAATTTAGCGCAGCAATATAATCATTACTAGCTTGTTCTGACTGAATTGCTAATCTCATTTTTGCATTAGAAATTTGTTG
>JAFUPZ010000115.1 GCA_017472545.1 bacterium
AAAAAGGTGTTCACATAATTTATAAATTTGCTCGTCAAGGTGGATTTGGTAATGCCGCAAATTTTTAAAATTGGTGGATATATTGTTTACATTTGGTCTGATGAAGGTTGCCCTACAGAACCTGTTCACGTCCATATTTCTCAGGGAAGACCTTCAAATAATGCTACAAAAATTTGGATTACAAAAAATTATAAATGTTTGTTAGCTCATAATAATTCAAAAATTCCATTTCATGTATTAAATGACATAATTGATTTGATTGAATTGAATGCAGAAACAATTTGCCAAAAATGGCAAGAACATTTTAATGGAATAAGATTTTATTGCTAGGTTGGTGAATAATTTGCATTTTAACACTTTTAAGTAATGTGTAGGTTGGATATTATATCTGTTTTTTCTTTTTTACTTTTATCAAGATTAAATGTTATTATATATTTTTCAGCTTTTGAACCTAACATTCCAATTGATAATTCAATTTCATATGTCCCATTATCTATAATTTTCAAATATTGATCATTTTCTGATACAAAATATCCAAATTCAACTCCTGTATCGAAATTTTGCCTAATTAAAAAGATAAAATCACAATGTTGTTTTGAATTACCTAAAATTCTAGCTTTTGTATTTAATTCTAAATTTTTTCTTATTCTATCATCTTGATAAGACCAAAATAAATTCATAGGTGGAATACTAGATGGTACATTATTTACTCTTACATGTTGAATTGTAAGCTGAACATCGTCAGCTTGTAATTTCCCAGTGTTTTCAACTTCTATTTTTAAAGATAGATTTTCTTTAAACTCATTATTAAAAGAAAAATTTGTAAAGAGAGAAGAATCTTTTGTATTTAAATTGATTTTGAGTTTTGGTTTATTATACCGTTCAATAAACAAAGGTATTGCAAATCCGAAAACGGCAATAATAGTACCTATGATTAGACAAGAAATTTCTATAAAATCTTTAGCGTTCATTTGTATCCTTGTCAAAAATTAAATAAAAATACTTACTTTATATTTAGTAAAATTTTTATAATGAGCATTACCTTTTATTGTTAAACAATTATTTGTTTCATCAAAATTAAAGTTTAGAAATCTGCTATCAAAAGATGTATGGTATTCATTTTCATCCAAATCATTCAATTCAATCGAATAATAATTTCTGTTTGATATATTTACAGTAACTTCTGTAGTACATTCAAAATCCAATTCAGGTTTATCTGTCTTATATGAAACATGTAAAATTTCCTGTCTAAGGTTTGAATTATTATCTAAGTCTATTCTATCAAATAATTCTTTTATTTCTGTAAAATTTGTTAAATATTCATCGTCTGTAAGCATATTTCTCCTAAATTATCTAAAATTTTGATATATGATCAAACTTCGTTTGAAACAAAATTTTTTATACAAAATAGAGATGATATTGTTCCAGATTTAGACAAAAAATCATCAATCAATTTTCTATCGTTATTATTTAAATTAAAGTTATCTAATATTGATTTTTCAAGTATATTTGGAATAATAAACCAACCTCCTTTTGGATATCCATTTTTACAATTTATCCATCGAATTCCCAAATGTGGAGTTTTATCAAATATTAATGCTGCGATAGACCATTGTTTATCATTATCAATAAAAATTACTTTGGTCTCATTAGGATTAATATGTTTATTGACGATTTTTTATAAAGTATCAATTATTAGTTTGATTGTTTGCATAATAATTCTCTTTAAAATTTTAATTAAAAACTGTTAATTATTAAGTGTTCCTAGCGAATATTTCTAATATTCTATGCATAAAGGTTCGCCTGATTTATCAAGCGAACCTTTAAAGTTTTTAGTTTAGATTTAACTTATGTTAGTTAAATTTAGCTAAAACATCACCATTTTCAATTTTTACAGTGATTTTTGTAGGTGTTACACCTTCTTTTACTGTGTTATTATCTTTTCCTTGGAATACTAAAGGAACAAATTCTGTACCAACTTCAGCACCTACGAATTTCATATCCCAGCTTCCATTGTTTGTGATACCAAATCCCCAATCTGCTACTTTTGAAACATCTGCTGTGTAAAGTCCATCTTTAAATGTAAAATCTACAGTAGGATCTGATGCAAATTTTGCAATTTCTGTATTGTAGATTGCTACGTTAATATCTTTACCTACAACTTTTACAAAAACAGTATAAACTTTACCATCAACCAATGTTGCAGTATTATTATTTTTTTCATCTTTAGTTGTTGAAACACCGCTGTCTTTTACAGAATCCCAAGCACCTTCTGTAATTGGAGTAACTGTTGCACCTGTGTATTTTGTAGTCCATGAAGTATTATCGGTAATACCAAATTCAAATACACCATCGTCTTTACTCCAACCGTCTTTACTATTTTCAAATACAAAAGTTGCAAAATAGTATGGATCTTCACCTTCTACAGCATTTAATTCAAAGTTACCCATATTTGAACAGATATATTTCAATTCAGGTTTGAAATAAGGAATTAACTTTGTAACGTCATTGCTTTTATAATCATCACTTAAAGGAATTTCTTCAAAACTGAAATCAGCAGCAATATTTTTTCCATCATGACTATCAGAAGCTGTTGCAAGTTTTAGATATCTATGTGGTAATACCTTATCATCTGCATCATAACCTGATTCAAGAATTGCAAGTTTTGCTTCTTCAAATTTTGTCATGTTTGTATTTGCTACCTTTACATCTTTCCCGTCTACTTTTGCAGAAACTTTAACAATAGCATCTGCAGGTAAAACATGTTTATAAGCAGCAATTTTTATAGGTGTTTTCAATGCTACAAAAGCTTTTCCATCTTCCAAGTCATCAGAACCATAAGTTCCAATCTTTAGTTTGGCAGATTCTTTTTTCCAAGTTGCTTTGTTTTCTTTATCGTATCCATCTACATATTCAAAAGAAACTTCAACTTCTTTGGCATTGTAATCAGCTGAAAGTCCTTCTAATAAAATTGCATCAACAAACATTGCATATGTTTTTCCATCAGCATTTAATAAAGCTGTTGGATCATTAACATTAGTACAACTGAATAACATTAATGCAGTCATTGCTACTAGAAAGAATGATTTAATATTATTTTTCATTATTTCCTACCTCCAATTAAAGTTTTTCAATTGTGTATTTTTCTGTTGCAACATTCATACTAATCTTGTATTTACCTGCATCAGCAAAACATGTTTTATACTTGCCAAATTCTTCAACTGGATCATCTAAGAATTCCGCATTTACACAAGACTCATCAAGATTAGCATTATTCCATTCCATATCCCAGCCTTCTGTAGCTGTAATCTTGAATGTTGCACCTGCTTTTACTTCAACTTCGATAACACATAAACCTGTTCCGAAGTCATATTCCATTTTTTCCCATTTCCAATCATTTGAATCGCCAACATAGTAAGCTGTTGCTGAAGCGTATTCATATTTACCATCTTCATAAGTTGTTGGACATCCCATGAATGAAAGTGCTATAAAAGCAACTAATAATCCAAAAATAAGTTTTTTCATTTTCTATACTCTCCTTACCTTAGATATCCCAGCGAAGAGCTACACGGAATGCACCTGCGTTTGCATAATCTGCTGCACCATCACCAAGTGTGTATCCGTCATAGTTGATATTATCTTGTCCATCACCAAATCCTTTGTAAGGATCCATTCCCCATACAAATTGAGTATAAAGGATTGGTTTTTGTGGGATGTTAAGTTTCATATTTGCTCCAACAAAGAATCCAAGTTCTTTTCCTTCATATACTACAGATTCAGCTTTTGCAACTCTGTATCCCATACCAGCTTGTGCATTGATTCCTGCAGGTAAACCTAATTCAAAGATTCCTGTAATAAAATCTGCATCAGCATCTGCTGGATCATATCCAAGAACTAAAGCAAGTCCGTTTAATACGAGAGGTGTTGAAACTTTAAGTCCGATATCTCCGATTGAGAATGGTTTTGTATCTTCTGGTTGTTCTGTTTTGAAAGTTCCATTTACATAAGCATCAAATTTAACAACATCAAAATCATATCCACCAAAAAGTTTTGCACCAATTTCAACTACTTCTTTTGTTGATGTATCTTTATCTACAAATGTTGTTTGCATGTATGGATTGATTCCTACATTTCCGTATGCTAATTTGTAGTTAAAATCAAGCCAAGCTTTCATTGTGTTTTTATCACCAAGTTGGTCAGAAATAGGTGTATCTCCGTCAGCTTGTTTTACATACATCATGTTTGCTTGATTACCACGAGCTCTCCAACCTGCAGTTACATCTACATAGTCATCAGAATATGAAAGATTAATATTTGCAGCAATGTTGTCAACAAATGGAGCAGATGGATCTACAGCACCTACATCAGATGATGATGGGATATATTTTGTTTTATATACTTCGTTATCAACAACTTTTAAATCTCCATCTCCATACATATTAATAAGTCCGTTTGCTTTAGCTGTTACAGGACCAAATTTTCCTTGGTATCCTAAGATAAAGTCTGCTTCATAAATATGTCCAAAAATTGTGTCAAAAGTTTTACCGTAAGCACCGTTGTATTGGAAATCAATGTATTGTCCAGCAAATTCAGCTGATGTCCAAGCATACATACCATATTGGTTACCT
>JAFUPZ010000002.1 GCA_017472545.1 bacterium
AAGCAACACAGAATGTACATTTACCCATATCAATTGATAATGGTTCAATAGATAATGCACATTTTGGAAAAACATCTTTACAAGCATAAAAATCTGACAACGCATCAAACTTTGGAAAACACCTAAACTGTTCCCTCATCGGTGCATTTTCTATATCTTTTATAAATTGACTTCCTTGATAAATTCTAGATCTTAATGTATCAAACATAATTTTCTTCCTTATAAATCATTTCCACAATAAGATAAGTTAAAACTTTTATTACATAATGGGAAATCTGAAATTCCATTATTTCTAACCGCTAACCCTAAACCATACCAGTTGTTAAATGAAGGGTCTTTTATTTTGTATTTAGATAATTTGCTATGAAGATCAGTCATTGCAATATGAACAACTTCCCCTCTCCAACCTTCAACAATAGAAATTACCATTGAATCAGGTAGCAATTTATTATTAACACCCTCTGCAATAATTGACTCATCTTTATAGTCTTTCAATTTAGCTAAAATCTTTTTAACCATTGAAATTGATTCTTTAATTTCTTTATATCTTAATTTGAATCTTGCGTTAACGTCACCTTTTAATTTTAAATTTTTGCGAGTCAAACCTAATTCTTCAACCCACTTGTCTGCAAAATCAAAACGTGAATCCAAATCTACTCCACAAGCTCTTGCAGCCATACCAACAAGTCCAATATCTTTTGCTTTCTCTAAACTTACTGTACCTGTTTTTTCTAATCTAGACATAACAGTGGAGCTTTTAAGCATAGTTTTTACCATTCTATCAACATCTGCTCTAACTTTATTTAACGTTTCAAGAGCTCTGTCAATAATTTCTTCAGACGGATCATAATTAACACCACCTACAGTAACAAACCCACGACCCAAACGACTTCCACACATCTCTAATGTAGTGTTAATTACAAGAGTTCTAGTTGCACCAAACACAGACGCTCCCATTAAATAAGCAATATCTCCAGAAATAGCTCCCAAATCACCAATATGAACAGCGATTCTTTCCATTTCCAAAGCCATTTTTCTAATAAGTTGTGCTTTATTTGAAACTTCAATACATTTTAAAGTTTCCATAACTTGAGAATATGCTGTATTATATGCAATTACACTATCTCCACAAATTGATTCAGCAAGCTGGTTTGAAGGATTTTTCAACATCATATCCTCAACCCCACGATGCTGATAACCTAGCATAATTTCCAAATGATAAACTGTTTCACCATTACACATAAATCTAAAATGTCCAGGCTCAATTACACCTGCGTGAATAGGCCCAACTGCAACTTGGTGAACTTCTTCTCCAGCCATTTCAAAAAATGGATATTTATCTTGATTGATTCTAACAGGTTTTAACCAAGGATGGTGTAGTGGTTCGATTCCAAACTGTTCATAAAATTCTCTTTCAAAAATATGAAAAGCTGGAATATCTTGAGTAAAAGATTCATATGCTTTTACAGAATTCCCAAAAACCGCTGAAGATACTAACAAATCAGAATTTGCATCATCTGCAAGAACAACAAATAATCTTACACAGCCAAACCCCCAGTCCTTTCCAAAAAATCCGACAGGGCGAAGACCAAGAGCCTTTACTTCATCTCGCAATTCATCAATATCTAAAATAGGAATTTTATTTATATCTATTCTTTTATTATTTTTTGCTTTTAACCACTTTGCCATAATTAACCTACCTTAAAAAGTTCCAGCTGCGATTTTTATAATTTCGTTTAGACAATCAGGGATATATATACCCATTGTAAATACTAAAATTAGCAATATTATTTGAGGGATATACATCAAAATTGAAATTTTGTTTATATTTTTTTCAACAACTTTTGCCTTATCTTCACTCAATTCACCAAAAGCCATTTTAATAACAACTCTACCAATACCATATAAAATTATTGTTAAAAGTAAAACAAACAATCCACAAAGGATATAGTGTTTATCAAGAATCATTGTTTTAATCATAATAAATTCACTAATAAACAATAATGAAGTTGGGAATGCACAAATTGCTAAAAATGAAGCAACCCATAACCAACCAGTTTTGCTATCTGCGCTAATTAAACCACTAACAGATTTTGTTCTTTTAGATTCGAATAATTCTAACACATTACCTGAAGTTAAGAAAAATGAGGCCTTAGCCAAAGAATGTCCAATTAAATGCAACACAACAGCATAGAACGCCGCACCACCTAATGCCATACCTATTGCCAAAATCCCCATATTCTCTATAGAAGAATATGCCAACATCCTTTTGTAGTTCTTAATATGATAAACAAAAACAGCAGTTACAAATAATGATAAAAAGCCCATTACAAGTAACATCAATCTTGCATAGTTAGTACAATTTGCCAATTCCATTATCTTGAATACTCTAACAATAACTAAAAATGCTGAGTTTAATAATGTCGCAGATAACAATGCGGAAATTGGAGATGGAGATTCTGAGTGAGCGTCAGGCAACCAAAAATGCGCTGGAGCCAATCCCATTTTTGCACCAAACCCAAATAGCATAAATACAAATGCTAATTTTAACCACATCAAATCAAATTCTGTTGCATGTTGATATAATTGTTCAAAATTCATTGTATTGATTGCACCTGAGGAAATATTTAATAAAATAATTCCTACAAACGCTAATGCAATACCTATTGAACAAATAAATACATATTTCCAAGCAGCTTCAATTGAATGTTTTGTCTTATTAAAATAAATCAAATATGCACTTGATAATGTTGTACCTTCAATCAAAATCCAAGAAATTGCTAAATCAGTACTTAACAACGTACCTGTCATTGATAAAACAAACACCAAAATCATAAATGAATAGTGGCTCAATTTTTTATCAGAACCTTCTAGATGCCTTACATAGCCTGTATTGTATATTGCAACCATCAAGAAAATTAAAGATAAAACTATCAAGAAAATTATATTTGTACTATCAACGGCAAAATAAGGAACTGTATTTTCCCAAATTCCTGCAGCTAATAAAAGTGTACAAATAAAATGTACAATAGCGTATGCATTTACCATCAACGTACCGAATGCTTTCTTTTTTACAAGCATTACTAATACACAAGCAATTATCGGAAATATTAAAATCGTACTAATCATTATATTCATAATCCTTTAAATCTGATAAGTGAGAAACTTCAAGGTCGTTGAATTCTTTATTAATTTCATTGACGAATAAACCTAAAATATAAACAGCAATGAATACGTCAAGTAAAACACCCATATTCACAAGCATTGGCATCTCTTTTGAAACAGATAGTGACAATAAGAAAATGCCATTTTCCATTGTAATAAATTCAATTACGTTAGAAATAATTTTATGTTTAATAGTAATCAGCCATAAACTAATAATAATTGTTGCAACTGATACCCCAAAATAAATTGGAGAAATCATTTTCATTGAAGAAAAATAATAGTTTGATGCCAAAAATCCACCCAACAATATCAATGTTGCAACTACCAAACAATAAAAGTGAGGAATATTTGCTGCAACATCACGGTTAGAATGAGTCTTTTTAGTAACCTTGAATAAAAACCAAGGAATAACTATTGATTTAACAATCAAAGTTTCTACGGTTAAGAATGCAAAACTCAACCAGTTATGATGCTCCATACCACAACAACAAATCAAGAATAATAAAAATCCTTGAATAATAAGAATTCTAATATGAGCCACAATTCTACTTGTTGCTGCTAAATATAACATTGTTAATCCAAAAAGAATAATAAAACCTGTTGCCATTCTAACCTCCAAACACCCTTGCCATAACAAGAGATAAAACAACAAGCGCCAATGAACTCATAATAAATACAAATTCAAACACGTGTGACATTCTTATTCTTGCCATACCTGATTCAACAGTACCAATAATCACAGAAAGTAGAGCAATCACAGCTAAATATAACAACACGCCCACAAAATCCGAAACATTTACAGGTACTATCATATAAGCAATTAAAGATGATATTAAAAGCATTTTAATACCATTTGCCCAAGTTAACAATGCCAAATCACAACCTGAATTGTCCAAAATCATAACTTCGTGAATCATTGTCAACTCCAAATGCGTTGCAGGATCATCCACAGGTACTCTTGAGCCTTCAGTTAATAACATAATGAATAAAACTAACACCGCAAAAATTATTATTAAAATACCATAGCTTCCTGCACTTGCTAAAATTTTTGCCAATGAATCGAAAGTATAATTACCTGTCAAAGCCATAATTGAACCTATTGTCATAAAAAATGCAGGTTCAACAATTGAAGTAAAACAAGCTTCACGAGAAGCACCCATCCCCTCAAAGCTGCTACCTGTATCCATTGCAGAAATCAATGAGAAAAATTTTCCCAAACCTAAAATATACGCAAATACAATCAACCCTGCAGGAATATTCACTATCGCACTACCTGATGCCATTGGAACAAATAATGCTGCAAAAACAACTGAGCAAATAGAAATTACTGGAGTAATCTTAAATACCGCTGATGTTGTATCACTTATCACAAAATCCTTTTTCATAAGTCTTACAAAATCAAACCAAGGTTGTAATATAGATGGTCCTTTTCTACCACCCCAGAAGGATTTTGTCTTCTTAATAAGTCCCATCATTAAAAATGGAACAAATAAAAGAATTATTAAATTTACTAATTTCATTATCATCTTAATTTATCCTATAAATAAGCTTCCAATTATTACAATCAATAAAAATATCAAACCATATTTAATATATGATTGAATATTTCCACTCTGCAATGATTCAAATTTTGATAAAAACCACTCATCCATTTTCAATATTGGGTTGATAACATACGCTTCTTCAATATCTTCAATTTGTAAACTAAAGTGCGCACTACGTGGGAATAATTTTTTAGGTTTTTCAATATCGAAAACCTTCTTGAACAATGGTTTTAGCATTGATAAAAGAGGACTTGCGTATGATGAAGCTGTATATTGCATATGATTATTGGCTCTATCATATCCGCAACCCCAAGTTTGATGTAATTCAATTTTTCCTTTAGTTAATTTCAATTTTAATGCAATCATCACGATTAAAAATGCCATAAAACAACTTACCACTAGTGCAACAGACAAGATTGTCATAAATATTTCTGAACAACCTGACCAAACATTCATAGAAGTTGAAGGAATTATTGAAAATACAATTTTATTAATTTTTAAAAGAACTCTGTGAGGGAAAATACCAATAAGTACAATTAAAGTTGCCAAAAAGCCCATCGGAATAAGCATAATTTTTTCACAATCTTCCTTAACTTGAGCGATTTTTTCACTTCTTGGTAATCCTAAAAATACGATACTGAAAGCCTTTGAGAAACATAAAATAGCCATAGTTCCAACAAATGCTAACGCTGAAATTGCAAACAACATCACAATTACAGCCTCAAAATTATCAATAGTTAAACCTTTAAACATACCAAAGTAGATTAAAAATTCACTTATAAATCCATTAAATGGAGGCAAACCGCAAATTGCAATAGATCCAATCAAGAACAATAGCCCTGTTTTTGGCATTGATTTAATCAAACCACCCATAATTTCAATATCTCTTGTGTGAGATTTTAGGTAAACACTTCCAGCAGTTAAGAACATCAATTCTTTAAAAATAGAATGGTTTAGAATATGCAAAATTCCGCCAGCAAAACCAATTAACGCTACCGCAGGATTGTGATAAGCCATACCCAACATCCCAACACCGATACCCATACCGATTACCCCAACATTTTCAATTGAAGAATAAGCCAAAAATCTTTTCAAATCATGTTGAGTAATTGCATATAAAATCCCATATAGTGCTGAAATTCCTGCAACGGTTAATACTACAAATGAAATTGTTTTTGATGGAATACCAATTAGCTGAATTCCTCTTAAAATTCCATAAAAACCAGTTTTAATCATAACCCCTGACATAATTGCACTAACATGAGAAGGTGCTGCAGGGTGTGCATCTGGCAACCAGTTGTGGAACGGTACAAAACCAGCCTTTGTTCCAAAACCAACAAAAGCTAATAAAAATACTACATTTGCCAAAGCTTTATTATTAACTAAAACATCTTTAAATGCCATAAAATCGAAGCTTCCAGCCTTGATAGATAATAGAGCAAATGCCATTATTATAAATAAAACAGACACATGCATAAATACCAAATACTTAATACCAGCTTTTATAACTTCTTTTTTATTACTTTCAAAAATCACAAGGAAAAATGAACTCAATGACATAATTTCCCAGCAAATCAAAAACATCAACGCATTTTGACAAGTAACCACCGCAAGCATTGATGCAATTAACATCGGTAAAAATACCAAATGCGAATTTATATTTTTAGACTCCAAATAAGGTTTCAAATATCCATTTGAATAAATTACAGATACCAAACTCATCACACAAATTACTACAATAAAAAATGCGGATAATGGATCAATAATAAAATTCACTATTCCGAACAAATCGTTAAAATAAAAAGCCTTCCCTAGACTATCTTTTCCAAGCAAAACATTACTTGCAGGAATCAAGCATAAAACAGAACCAATTGCTGTTAAAATTGACAGCACAATTGTTTTAAACTTTTTGCTAAAACTTCCGGCAATAAATCCGCTCAATAGTAGGATAATCACACCGATAAAATAGCTATTCATATATATTTTCCACCTTAATTTTATTTAGAATTATTATTTAATTTTGGGTAAAATTTACTCTAAATTTACAGCAAAAATCTTGGGTAAATTCTCTCATAAATCCGTTATAAATCTAACATACAGCAATGTCAAATAATAAACCAAATAGCAAAAAAAATTTTTACAAGTTTTATAAGAAACATGGCACGACGAGATTTTTATTTAATATCAAAACCTACAAGGATATTATTCGCTCAGTATAAAGGAAAAGCTCAACGATTATCAAACGAATTTCCTCACACTGTCGAAGAGGTCGTTGTTGGCAGACGTGGAGTGAAGGGGCATAGAATTATTACAACTTTTAGAAATGCTCAAGGTGAAATCATAGAAAGAGCTTTTGACTATCCAAGAAAACCACTTAGAAATGTCGTGTATTCTCACTGTGATTACACCATCGGAGAAGAAGAATATGTAAAATCTACTACTCGAAAAGAATATACTATTTCTCGAGAAATACTGAAAGTACACAAAGAATTCCAACAAGCCTTGAACGAAGTTCGAGCTAGAGAATTTTTATGGACACATAGAAAAACTGAAACAAACCACCTATCAGAAAACATAGAAACAGGTGAAAAAATTTTATCTAGAACAAGTATTATAAACTTGGAAAACATTGATAAACAAGTTCACAGATTTGTCGAGTTTCCACACGTATTAGGTGGGAAAATAAAAGAATACATCTCAAAATTTTTATATTTTGAGGTTGATAAAACATCAGGAAAAGTCATACAAGATTCAATATTTTCAGACGGAATTAAATTTCATAAAAGTGACCAATTTTTACAATTCAGAGCCTACGATATTGACGGTGTAAAAGCACCTGCGACAATAAAATTTATGCAAGATAGAAAAGTTGATAAATTAGGGGTAACAATCGACACAAGATATATTCCGTCAGATGATAGAGAAAAAACAAGACTTGCTGCCTGTTTTTGCCCATCCACAGGTTCTATCAGTTTTAATATGATGCACAAACCAAAATCCAAAACTACAGTCATTGGAACTGCAAGACACGAAGTTGAACATATTTGGCATTATTTGTTAGATGCAAGAAACGGTGGACACGAAGCAGGCACTTGGCAAGCTACAATGTTTCAACAACTAGGTCCGATAAAAAATAGAGCTCTACAACAAGAGGCTAACAGATGCTCCGATGCGATTGAAAATTATGTAGAATTTACCGAAGATTATCAAGCATATTTAGGGAATTATATAGAAGCAGAAGCAAACCGAGTTGGACGACTAACTCGAGAAAAATACGATCGTCAGGGCGAAAAACTCCGCCAATCCCTACCACATATCCCTAAGGAATTGCTGTAAATTTAGCTAATACTTTCTTTTATTACATTCAATATACGCTCTGCAGTAGATGTATTCACAATATCCAACTCTTTCAAACGTGCTAATCGTTGTTCCTTCATTGGATCTAAATTATCTTCTAATAACATCTTCATTGTTGATTTCAAAGTTTTTAGGTCATATACCTTATAATAACAATCTGTTATAGCTTGCCCAAAAGGATTGAATTTTATAGAATTTTTATTCTTTAAATTTATAACAGGATTTTTTGTAGGAAAATATTCACCCAAAAATGAACTGCAATCTGTTATCATCAATCTTGATTTCTTAAATAAATCATAATAGTCCGCATCATTACAAAATACTGCTATTTTTTTCCATTCTTCAAAATAATTATCTACCTCTTTTTCTGACATAATTTTTCGTTTAATCATTCTTGTCTTTAACTGTGGATGAGGTTTAAAAACAAATTTAAATTCAGGATGTTCCTTTGCATATTCGAGAATATATTTCCCATTCCATTGAAAAGTTGCAAAATTCAAGTGTGAAGGTGCAAAAGAATGATGTGGAGCATATATTATATAACCCTCATTCTCAATATCTTCATTCGATAAATATGTATCGAATTTTGGATGTCCTACAACTTGATAATTATTTAATGGATATTTACTTTTTCTTTTATATTCATTACACACTAATTCATTGATAGAATATTGTTGCCATAAAGTTCTATGAAATATTTGGTCATAATGTATTGAAGAATCAGTAATCGCAACAAAATAAGGAACATAACATGTTAACGCAAACTCTGATGTTACAGATATATTTTGATTAGGTGCAATTGCCCAAGGCTGTTGATAAAACAAAATATCGATATTAAATTTATCCAAACCTATATATTCTTTAGTTTCAATATCATAAGCATATTCTACATTCATGCCTTTTGATTTAAAATACTCATAATTTTCACTGACAGATGTATAAAACTTCCCAAAATCTTCATGCTTGTCTGAATAAACCTTTGTTATTAATATAATTGGTTCAAAATCCTCACTTGCCATCATTTTTTCATATACAGACTGACAATTCCATTTCTGATTTTCACTTACTAAAAACCCTACTTTTATTTTATCGGTTTTTATTTTTGCTCTTATTCTTTCAATATTTTTTTTGTAGTTATTATTAATTACGTCAAGTTGAGTATCATCAAATCCATAAACATAACGATTCCTTAAATCTCTTCGGACTTTTTTGTCTGGAACAAATAATATCAAACATGATAAGACTCTTTTCCACAAAGACTTTGATTTACTCATACCCCTTCTCCTTAAAACTTAATTCCTTTATCTAATCATACTACATAAATCTCTAGTAGTTAAACAAATACCAACATATTAATAAACTGTAATACATCTTACACTGTAATCAAATTTGCGAAAGCAAAAATTTTGTAGTATTTTGATGAATAAAAGGAGATAAAATGAAAAACCTTAGCATAAAACGTTTTCTGAATAAAATTTTTTACAATCCAAAATTTAAAATAAAAGGGAAAAATAATATCATTAACATTCACGAATCCGCTTATACAAAACGAGTAAGGATTCATATTTTTGGAAATAATAACACTATCCAAATTGAAGAAGGAACATACTTACACGATTTTAAAATAATCATTGGATTTCCAAATTGTCCAATTGAAAATTGTACTATAAAAATCGGTAAAAAAACCAGTTTTAATTCTGCTCAAATTCAAATTGGAGAATCTAACAGTCAAATTGATATTGGACCTAATTGTCGATTTGCTCATGGAATTGAAATAAATTGCACTGACCATCATTCTATTCTTGATGAAAATGGACAATTATTAAACAAAGGTGAATACATTAAAATTGGTGAACACGTATGGGTTTGTAGAGCAGCAACAATAATGAAAAATACAACTATTCCAAATGGTTGCGTAGTTGCAACCAGAAGTGTTGTTACTAAAAACTTTGACAAGGAAAACTGTATTATCGCAGGTTGTCCAGCAAAAATTGTGAAAGAAAATATCCGTTGGGATAGAGAAAGACCTCAAAATTATATTAACAAAATATCTCAAACCGAAAATTTATAAAATTTACTTAATCTTCTTGCACTTTATTTACGTACTCTTGAAGCTTTGTTGAGGAAACAGCTTTTGTGTAAGGAAAATATACAACTTGGACATCATATTTTGCGAGTTCATCTTCGTATTTTTTCCAACGCTCATTATTTTTCCAATCATCACCAGAAAATAATTTATCATATCTATACTTTTTCCAAGCTGCTACTTTATCCAAATCATCTTGAATAACTACGCGGTCTACATATTTTATAGAACTAATAATATCCATTCTTTCTTCAATATTTGATAGAGGAACCTTATTTTTTGTCTTTTGAATAAGTTCATCTGAGGTAACTCCAACAATCAAAAAATCACAATTTTCTTTCGCTCTTTTTATCAAATTCAAATGACCTATATGAAAAACATCAAATGCCCCAGCAGTATAACCAATAATCACTTTATCCATTAATTATTCCTTTTCCTGTTTTTCTCTATCAATATCTCAATTCCACATATATTCCAACAGTGCCATCATAAAATAAAATGCAAGATAATTTGTTCTTATATCGGAACAATTCGGACTCGAATATGGACAATGTCTAGCAAAAATTTTTTTCACAGACGTTATAGAAAACATAATGAAAATCTTGTCGACAAATTTATTTTCTGCATTTTATCTACCCCCTGCAAATAATCAAAAAAACTCAGGTGTAACTTTCTGCGCCAAAAAAGCTCCTGAAACAGATTTTTTTGAATTATCATACTCCACACGCGCAAGACAAGTTTATGCAAAACTCGATAAATTGAACAAAGAAGAATACATGGCGTTAACTGATGCCGAAAAAGAATTTCTGCGCTCTGAAAATAGATTACGCATCGAAAATGGAATGGCTCCATTTGATAAAGATATAAGAATTCATAACTTCGCATCTGATGCAATTCAAGCTACATTTGACAAACAATATGGCAAAAATAATTATGTCGTGATAACAATTGGTCGTTCTCTATCTTCAATTTCAAAAGCTCTTGAACTAAAAATTGGACAAGAAAATGTCAAAAATATCCCCCTTTCTGCTGCTGATGAATTATTTACAACAGGAGAAAGTCTTGATGACTATGAAAGATGCATTAGAAGTATAACTGAACTTCATGGTTTTAATACCTTCAAGCAATACCTAAGCTCAATTGGACTAGATAAAGAAACCATTGAAAATTCAGGCAAACAATACATAATTATGGACTATACAGCTTCTGGTAGATCATTAGCTGGTGCTTATACAATATTAACCTCAAATGAACTTCTAGGGAATAAAAAACGCAATATCACAACAGCAAGCATAGCAGACATCACAGCCATGACTGACAACGCTATACATCCTGTCCTAGATCAAATGCTAAACACTTGCGAATTCAAAAAATATTCATACGTTGATAATCTTCATACCAAAATTGAAAAGGTTTCAACTGCCGCAAATTACACACAATTTGGAAAACAAAAAGAAATCCGCCTAAAAAAATTATTCGGATTTATGTTACTTGATGAAATGTATGCAGGCAAAAAACCTTTAATAGAAGATAGAATTACACTACACCTGCCAGCAATAAGGCTTTCCAGACAAAAAGCAAAAATATGGAATTCTATTGAAAAACAATACACAATAGATACACGAGAAGATATTCAAGAAATTTACAAAATTATGCACGCAACACGCGAACCCCTAAATGAAATTCGCTATGCAAATAAAAAACTTGAAAAACAAAAAGAAGAACTTTTCACAAAAACTAAAAACCAATGTGAAGAACTTTTTATGAAAAATTTCCCTCTTGAATATCAATACTACAAAAATATTCAACTTTTTGAACAGAAAAAAGATTATTTGCCAAGCAGATTAACCGAAGAGGTCGAATCCATTATTGACACAGGAATTATTGATAAAAATTCGTCTATCTATAAACTTTTTGAAAATGCAAATGATGAAATCTTAGCACTCAAAGAAGAAAAATTCTTTATTGACGATGAATTTTCACAACTTGTTTTTGATAATGAAATCCTAAACGATTTTGCCAAAGAACTTCGTAGAAATTACTTATCTGGGAAATTAGATTCTAAATATTATGAGAGTTTCCGACCAGAATTATTTGAGTTTTTGGACAAAATCGCCCCAA
>JAFUPZ010000116.1 GCA_017472545.1 bacterium
GATAAATAAACTAGAAAAAGAAATTAAAAATCCATATTTACTAAAAAAACTTCAAGAAACAAAAACTTATATTATCCGTTGCAATTTAGATAATGACTAGTTATACTAATAAAAACAAGAGGATTTTATGGTAGATAAAATTATTATATTTTCAGGCAAACAATATTCAGGCAAAGATACCGCAGCAAAAATAATGTTAGAAAAACTAACTAACTACAAACGCTGTGCGATGGGTGATATTATAAAACTTACCTATGGCAAAGAAAAAGGATTAACCTACGAAGAAATCGAGGCAAACAAAGCTCAATATAGAGCAGATTTAATAGCTCTAGGAAACTGGGGTAGGGCACAAGACCCTGATTATTGGCTAAAGAAAATATTAGAACAAGACGGGAACATTATAGTTACTGATGTTAGAGTTCCACATGAATATGAAATATTTAAAAACGCAGGCGCAATAACAATTAGAGTTGAAGCTACTCGTGAAACTCGAGCATCTCGTGGAGAATTAGTTGGCGAAAACGACGTCACTGAAGTAGGTTTAGATAACATCAAAGACTGGGATTACATAATTGAAAACAATTCAAATTATGAAAATTTAAAAGAACAAGTTACTCAAATAATAGAAAAATTAAAATAGATACTATTTTCCCCTATTAAGGACAAAGACTTTCCCAATCTGGTTCGTCTGGTTCTTCTCCAGGTTCAACAATATGATCTCCGCATTCCAACATAACTTGCAAAGTTAAACGTAATTGACGTTTATAATTTTCTCGAGCGCGCGCTATTGTTTTTGCGCAAAAAGTAAAGCTCGGAATTTCCTTAATCTCTATATAATGATAAGGATTGCCTTCAAAATCAAGGTCTTCACCCTCAATCAAAGTCCAATCCAAACTCATATAATATTCTAAATCTTTTTTAACTTCCATAATTTTAATTATCTAATGATGAATTACTCAATGGTTGAGAAAGCATTATACCTTCGCCACCAACAACATCAGCCCTCTGACCATCTATGTACAAATAAACAGGAAGATTTGAATTCAATTTTACAGTTTTTATCAATTGGTACAATCTTTTATATAAACTTTCTGTACCACCACCTGTAACAAATGCGGAATTTAGGTTTACGATAACTTTGTCTGAAGATTCTGAGATATTGATAACCTTAGCTTCCATTGGCACTTCCGTATAAACACCTCGTTGTTTTTCATCAGGTTTTGGACCTCTAACTAGAGCATTTACCGCAAACCTAAGTTTTGAACCATCCACATCTGAATTATATTCGCGTTTTACAGCCTTATAAACTTCTTCATTATGTTCATTTTTACCAATGAAGTAAACGTTCACATATTCAACTTTTACCACATCTTCTTGTTCTTGAGTATGAACAACTTCTTCCTGAACAGAGCGTTCCATAACTTGAACTTCGTCAGGTTTGATTTCTGGTTTTGGCATCAGCACATTAAATGCAACCAAACCAACAATTGCTGCCATACAAAAACCAATAAATAATAGTAAAAACTTTTGATTTTTATTCATAAGGCAATTCCTTCAAACTAGTTTTTAGGAAGTACAACAACACCGTTTGCGTAAAGAACATTTTCTCTTACTTCAAATTCTTTTACATTAACTTTTGCATTGTGTTTGTCTAAGAATTTAACAGAGTATTCTAATGGATTTAAGTAATTCATTAGAGCATCAATTCTTTTTGCATCAAGTCTGAAATTACCTGATACTAGTTGAGTTTTTGACAAATCAAACTTACCATTTTTTACATTGATAGCTGATTCAAATACGATTTTTTGTTCTTTTTTAACATATGGAATATTCATACTTACGATGAAGTAGAATTTGTTAGCCTTAATCGCAACTTTAGTTGAGTTAACTCTAAAGCCCAAACCATAAGAAGCACTCAATCTATTAAAATCTGAAATAAGTTTTTGGTATCTTGGATGAGTCATTGATTTGTTGATTGAATCTTGATCCATTACAACATCAAATGACATTGGCATATCTTCAACAAATACAACATCGTTATCAACAATATTGATATAGTTGAAATCACAAAGAGTTTGTAAATCCAAGCCAACTAAATGAATATCATTAACTAATACGTTTTTGCCATTTAGTGAAAATGATTTGAAAATACCATTTTTCAAATCTCTAGCACTGCGAGAATCTAAATCAACTTTTAATTCATCAGCAGAAGCTACTTTCAACACTTCTTTTGTTAAAACACCTTCAACGCTGTTTTCAACAAAAGTATTAACACCACCAACGGCACCCATAAATGTGCGGAATTTATTGTTCAAATTGTAAGGAGCAACACAGTTGTAATCACAAGCTGCTTGAGCTGCTGTACTTGCTACGAATAAAATTCCTAATAATAAAATAATCTTTTTCATAATACCTCAAATACTTTTTTGACCAAAACTTTGTCTTGTTCTACCATACCTATAGCATATATTTTACCACTTTTTGCCAAAATTACAATATCTGAATCATTAAATCCTCTATTTGTAATAGCCATTCCGTGCAAAACGCGGTCTTTGTCTGAATCTGAAAGCTCATGAGTTGGATAATTCATCACATCTAACGGATTTATCAAATGTTTACAAACGATACTTTTTTCAGAAAAATCATCTAAGTTTATCGAATTTTCTACAGAAAAATTACCGGCTTTTGTACGTTCAAGTGCTGTTAAATAAGCCCCACAGCCTAAATTTTTCCCCAAATCATAAGCTATTGAACGGATATATGTACCTTTTGAACACGCAACAATTATTTTTGCCTCTTGATTTTCCTCATTAAAATCAACTAGCTTTATTTTTGAAATATTTACAACTCTTGGCTTAATCTCAACTTCTTGTCCTGCACGAGCATAATCATACAATTTTTTACCATTAACTTTTATCGCAGATTAAATAGGAGGCACTTGAGAGATTTCACCTTCAAAAGACTTTAACGCCTGCTCAACTTCTTGTCGATAAACTGTTTTATCAAAGGTCGCAACAACTTCCCCTTCTAGATCATACGTATCCGTATTTTTTCCAAACTGGACAGTTGCAAGATACTCTTTATCATCTTCCAAATATTCAATAAGCCTTGTAGCTTTGCCAATGCAAATAGGTAAAACTCCTGTAGCAAAAGGATCTAATGTTCCCGTATGACCAATTTGCTTAATCTTAGTAACGCGACGCAAACGAGCTACAACATCGTGAGAAGTTATACCTTTTGGCTTATAAACATTCAAAAATCCAAAGGGTAAATTATTATTTTCAGCAATAGTCATACCCTACCCCTAGACAAAATTATATTTCACCACGAGAAATTTTATTGATAAGTTCAGTAACTCTAGCACCTTCTTCAAGTCCGTTAGAGTACACAAAACGTAATTCTGGAGTAAGTCTTAGGCGAATGCGTTTCCCAACTTCGTAACGAATTTTAGACGTACTTTTTTCAATAACTTCTTTTGTTTTTTCAATTTGTTCTTCTGAACCTAAAACGCTATAAATAACTTTTGCAAAAGAATTGTCGTGCGCAACTTCTACATCTACAACTGAAACCACACCTTCTAAACCTCTGATTTCTTTTCTAAGAATATCAGATATATCGCGCATTAATTCTTTTCTTACTCTTTCGTTACGTAATGACATTTTTATTTACCTTATAAACTTTTTCTTTCGACTTCTTCTGTTGTTGATACTTCAATAATATCGCCTTCTTGGATGTCATTCCATTTAGCAAATGAAATACCACATTCAAAACCTTGAGCAACTTCTTTAACATCATCCTTGAAACGTTTCAATTGGTCAATTGCACCACGGAAGATAACTTCACCGTTTCTAACTAAAGCTGCATCTTTTGAACGTACAATCTTACCTTCAAGTACATAACATCCAGCAATTTTGTTAGTTTTACCAATTGTGAATACTTGACGAATTTCAGCTTTACCAAGTTCAACTTCTTTAATTTCTGGTTCAAGAAGAGATAACAATGTTCTTTCAATATCTTCTAACAATTGATAAATAATATCGTATTTCTTAATTGTTACACCTTCGCGCTCAGCTGATGCCATCGCATTGGCATCTTCTTTTACTGTAAAGCCTAAGATTAGAGCATTTGAAGCAGAAGCAAGCATTACATCAGCCTCTGAAATATCCCCAACTCCAACGTGAATAATTTTTGTTGTAATTTCTTTAGACTCAACTTGAGCAATAGATTGAGCAACAGCTTCAGCAGCACCGTGAGTATTAGCTTTAATAATCAAGTTCAATTGAGGAATTGCATCATCACCTGCAACAGATTCACGTCTAATATGAGCAGGAAGCATAGCTTCTAAGCGTTTATCACGTTCTTTTTCTTTTCTTTCAGTGATAATTTGTTTCATTTCTTTTTCGTTTTTAACAACTTCGAAGTAATCACCAGCTTGAGGAACTTCTGACAAACCTAAAACCTCAACTGGAGTAGAAGGTTCAGCTTTTTGAATTCTTTCACCGCTATCTGATAGCAATGCACGAACTCTACCACAAGCTGTACCAACAACAATACAATTACCTGCATGAAGTGTACCATTTTGAACCAATAATGTTGCAACAGGACCTTTACCTTTATCAAGGTTTGCTTCAACAACAACACCTGAAGCTTGAGCTTTAGGATTAGCTTTTAAATCTTGAACATCAGCAACTAACAAGATGTATTCTAACAATTCATCAATACCAGTACCTTGTAGTGCTGAAACTCTAACTGTAATAGTATCTCCGCCCCAATCTTCAGGAACCAAACCGTGTTCTGTTAATTGTTGAAGAACTTTATCAGGGTTTGCACCTGGTTTATCAATTTTGTTTACAGCAACAATAATTGGAATTTCTGCTGATTTTGCGTGGTTAATAGCTTCAATTGTTTGAGGCATAATACCGTCATCTGCTGCAACTACAAGGATTGCAATATCAGTTGCCTTTGCACCACGAGCACGCATTTCTGTGAATGCTTCGTGACCTGGGGTATCTAAGAATACGATTTTCTTATCGTTATTATCTCCTAAATAAACAGTATAAGCACCGATAGATTGTGTGATACCACCAACCTCAGTTGCTACAATTTTGTGTTTTGAAGCACGGATACTATCTAACAATGTAGTTTTACCGTGGTCAACGTGACCCATAATACTGATAACAGGAGCACGTTTTTTCAATAATTTTTTATCAACTTCTGATAAAGCCTTAGCTTTTTCTTCTTTTTCTAATTCTTGTTCAATAAATGCATCCAAGTCTTCTTCTAGAACCTCAAGTTCATATTCAGCACAAACTTTTTTGATTACATCTATATCAATCAATTGGTTAACTGTTGCCATTACACCGTTCAACATTAAAAATTTAACAATTTCTGCAGGTGTTTTTTTGATTTTTTCTGACAATTCAGAAATAGTCATAGCTTGGTTAACAACAATCTGTTTAACTTCTTCAACAGCTTCAACTTTTTGAACTTTTTTCTTATGGTGTTGAGCTGCTGCTTTTTCTAAAGAAATTCTTTCTTGCTCTTCTTTTTTAGAATTGAAATCTTTTTCTTTCTTTTTGTTATCTGATCTACGTTTAGAATTTGATTGGCCTGATTTGTTATCGTAAATTTCTTGAGGAATTATACGACGTTCAAGTGGTTTTTTGTTGCCAAAATCTTTTCCTTCAGAAGCTGGTTTATCACCTTTAACAAACTTTTTATCGCCAGCAGGTCTTTCTCCTCTTGGTGGAAATTTTTTGTCACCTTTTTGGAAAGGTTTTGCTGGTCTATCAGATGATGTTGCCTCTTCTCCTTCAGGTTTTCTAGGAGCTTTTCTAACAATTTCTAAACGACTTACAGGTTTTACAACTTCAACCTTTGGACGTTCAACTCTTTCTACTTTAACAACTTTTTCAACAGTAGGCTTTTTCTCAACAGGAGCCTCTTTTTTCTCTTCTACAACCTCTGGTTCTGGTTTAGCTTTTTTTACAACAAAAGCTTTTGGCTTTTGCGCAGGTTTTACACCGCCATTAGCGATGAAGTCCTTCAATCTACGAACCTGATCAACTGTAACAGTACTTGAATGAGTCTTGCCTGTGATACCCATTTGTGTGAACTTTTCAACGACTTCTTTACTTTGAAGCCCAAGTTCTTTTGCCAATTCACTTATTCTAATTGTTTCGTAACTCATCTAGTAACTGTCCTTTCAATTCGTTTGGTATAGAGGTTTTTAAATGTTTTGATAATTTGTTTTTCTTAAAAGCCGACTCTATACAAGCCTCATTATAGCAAAGATATGCAGATCTGCCAAATGTTAAGGAATTTGGATTAACAACAACATTTCCGTTTGTGCTATCAGAAGTGATTTTAATTAAATCATCTCTATCTTTCACTTGCCAACAACTAACACAACGTCTTTCTGTCACCAATTACCTCTTATTCTACCTCTGCTAATTTTTCCAATTTCAACTTTTGGTCATATTCAACCAACAAGTTAATCAAATCATCCAACTCACCATCAATTACAGTCCAAACGTTTAAGTTTTGATTCAATCTATGGTCAGTCAAACGACCTTGTGGGAAATTATATGTTCTGATACGTTCACTTCTGTCACCAGTACCTACTTGCGAACGACGAAGGTCAGTAACTTCTTTCATTTGTTTTTGAACTTCCATATCATAAAGTTTTGCCTTCAAGATTTGCAAAGCTCTTTCTTTGTTTTGTAATTGTGAACGCTCTTCTGTACAGAAAATCATAATTCCTGTAGGTTTGTGAAATACGCGAGCAGCAGTTTCAACTTTGTTAACGTTTTGACCACCAGCACCGCCTGAACGAGCTGTTGTAATTTCAATATCGTTCATATTCAATTCAACTTCAACATCATCAACCTCAGGCATTACTGCAACAGTTGCTGTTGATGTGTGAACTCTACCTTGAGATTCTGTAGCAGGAACTCTTTGAACTCTATGAACACCTGATTCATATTTCAAACGTGAATAAATGCTATCACCTTTCATTGAGATGATAACTTCTGAAACACCGCCTGCTTCACAGTCTGTTTTACTCAAGACTTGAGTTTGCCAGCCCATTTTATCAGCGTATCTTAAATACATACGCATCAAATCTCCAGCAAAAATATTTGCTTCATCTCCACCTGCAGAACCTCTGATTTCAAGCATAATATCTTTATCATCCATTGGATCTCGTGGAAGTAAAAGAACCTTCATTCTTTCTTCGAATACAGGAATCTTAGCTTCATTTTCTTCCATTTCAGCCTTCAAGAAAGAACGCATTTCTTCATCTTTTTCTTCAAAAAGCATTTGCTTAGCATCTTCAATAGCTTCTGTAGTGGATTTCCATTCATAATATAGATTCACAGTTTCTTCCATAGATTTTCTTTGCTTAGAAAGATCTCTAAACTTGTTATAATCTTGGATTACAGCTGGATCTGAAAGAGTTTCTCCCAACTCTTTGTATCTATGTTCTATTTGTAAAATTTTATCTAACATATCTTTCATACTTGCATCATAACAAGAACATGAAAATTTTACAAATCTAACCCCAGATTTACCTATGCATTCTTGAATATCTTGTTTTTAATCGTAAATTTGCCAATTCTTCTCTTATTTCACTAGAACGTTGAGTCAATTGGTTATAAACTTGAGAGTTTATTTCTCCACCTATCAAAAGAAGAATTGATGTATAATACAACCAAATCATTAAGATGAAAAACGCACCGATTGTACCGTATACATAGTTATATGTACTTAAATTGTTTACATAAACAGAAAATCCCCAAGAACCTAACAACCAAAAAGTGGTAAAAAATACTGTTCCAGGAAGAGCACTTTTTCGTTTGAAAGCTTCGTTTCCTCGTAAATCAGGCAAAATATAATAACTTAAAAACGCCATTAGATATAATGCTGAAAAAGCAACTGGCCAACGTAATGTTAATATTGTGATTGCCATACCTTTCGACAACCCAAAATGTGCAACTAAAAACATAATAATAACCTTACCAAAGATGATTATGTTGATAGTTAAAAACATTACTAAGATATTTACAAACACCATCAAGAAAGATAAGACTCTTGTATAAACGAAACTTCGAGTTTCTTCAACCTTATACGCACGATTTAAACCTTTCAAGATAACTGCAACACCATTTGTTGATAGCACAAGGGTTGTAATAATACCAACAACCGCGATTAAAGTTCCGTGATTAAAAATCATTGTTTCTTCAAGTACAGACTTCAATAAATTCATCGCCTGAGTAGGCATAATACTTGATAAAACTCTCAAAATTGTATCCAAGTATGAACGGTTGCCCATCCATCCAAACAATGCCATTAAGAACAACATAAATGGAAAAATCCCAACAACAAGCATAAAGCCCATTTCAGCAGCCATACCATAAAAATCATTTTTTATGATAGATTTGATGAGTTTGATTAAAACTCTTGCACATTTATTTGTCTTAAAAAGTTTCTTAATCATATATTTTTTTCTTAATTTCTTCAATAATCATCTCTACCGCTTTTTTAGGAGTAGCCTTTATAACAGCACCCGCAGCCAATTTGTGACCGCCACCACCAAAAGCTGAACAAACTTGAGCAATATCTTTTTCCTTACTTCTCATAGATACCTTAGAAGTTGTAGAGTTTAATTCTTTTACAACAAAAGCAACTTCTGTTGTTCTAATTGCTCGAAGTTTTTCTGTTAAACCATCTGTGAAATCTTCACCGTTATTATTAAATTTTTCTAAATCTTTCTTATATACAATTGTATACGCAATTTTATCATCTTTCAAAAATTCTGCCTTATTCACACAATAACTTTGGAATAAAACCATATCTTTAGAAGATGATTCATAACATTTTTGATAAATCTCAGACGGATTCACTCCAAATGAAATCAACTTACCTGCAGATTCCATTGTTCTTTGTGTTGTATTTGAGAATTTGAAACAACCAGTATCAGTAACAATTGCAACATAAAGATTTATTGCTGTATCTAATGAGATTTTCCAATCAAGCGTTTCTGCAATTTCTAAAATAATTTCCCCAGTTGCAGCCGCATGAGGCTCAATTATATTTAGCCCAGCATAACCTATATTTGTTTCATGATGATCAATATTTATTGTATTTTTTGCTTTATTAAACAGTTTTTCAGCATCAGCACATCTATCAATTGCAGCAACATCAACAGTTATAACCAAATCATATTCACGAGATAAATCCATTTGCGAAATATGCTTAACTTCATCAACATAAGGTAAGAAATTATAAGTTACAGGAACATCAGAAACCGCAACCATATCGCATTTTTTCTTTAGGTTATCTTTTATTAAGGAATACAAGCCACACATTGAGCCTAAAGTATCCCCATCTGGATTTATATGCGAAACTAATAATATATTTTTAGAATTCTTTATGATACTATTTAACTGTTCAATAACCATTTTCTGATTCTAACACAAAAACTAATCTTACCAAAATTATGAAGAAAATTTTATACACAAAATTTCAAAATATAGAAGATATAATTGCGGATTTAGCAAAGCACGCCGCAATTAGAAAAGCTTTGACTCGTGCAAACTTATGTAAATTTTGGAAGAAAGTTGCTGGTGAAAAATTTGCCGAGCAGTCAAAACCATATTCAATGATGAAAGGTTCTGTTATGGTTATTGCCTGCAAAACCCCAACAGTAGCTCAAGAGCTTATGCTAAGAAAGACCCAACTTTTGGTTAAATTCAAACCTTACGTTGAGTCTTTAGATATGAAACTTACGGATTTAAAATTCGATGCTAAAAAATGGATAGATGAAGCTGAAAACGATTAGCACTAAACATTTTTACTAAAATGTTCTTATGTTTACAAAAAAATCTTTCAAAATCTTATCGCATTCGTGCTCTAAAATTCCACCATAGACTTTTAATTTTGAATTTGCCAACATCCTCAAATCCAATTTGGAAGAAAACGCACCATAATTAGAATCGTAACTTCCAAAATATAAATTCTTAATTCTAGATTGCAAAATCGCCCAACCACACATTGGACAAGGCTCTAAGGTTACATACATCTCACAATCATCAAGGCGCCAATTACCTAATATTTGTTCAGCCTTTCTTATCGCAAGAATTTCTGCATGAGATGTCACATCATTATCTTTTTCTTTTGTATTAAAAGCCGATGCAATTACCTGACCATCCTTAACAATTACAGCCCCAACAGGAATATCACCTTGTGCCATTTTAGCTTGTTCAATTGCAAATTTCATAAATTCCATAATTTACTCATCCTTTGCAATGTTCAAAGTAATTTTTGCCCTGAAACCAAATTCCTCATCAGAAGACAACACAACGGTACCATTCATTGCTTCAATCAGACCTTTTACAATAAACAAGCCTAAACCTGAACCTCTGGTTGTTCTTGTCATTTCATCATCAAGCCTTACAAATTTGTCAAACAACATTTTTAATTTTTTCAAAGGAATAACATCACATTTATTCTTAAACTCAAGAACAGCTTTTTTGCCTTCACGAGTTACATCAACAATAATAGGAGATTCTGGATAAGAATATTTGATAGCATTTTCATACAAATTCACTACAACTTGTTCTAAACGACCTTTATCTGCAACAACTTGAGGAAAATCATCTGGCATATTTACAATAATTTCGTGTCCATCGTGCTTTCTAAGCAAAAGTTCGCCTTGTTCAAATACGTCATTCAACCATACATTCTCATTATTAGTCTGAAGTCTTAAACCTTCAATATCTGGGATTGTCAACAAATCTTCAATCAATCGTTTTAATCTTTCAGATTGCTCTTTTATAACACGTAAAGATTTTTGTTTTGTTTCTTCATCTATCACAATATCCTGACGCATCAACCTTGAAGTGTAACCTTGTATACTTGTTAATGGAGTTCTTAACTCATGAGATACAGTATCTAATAAGTTTGAACGGAATTCGTTCAACTTTTTCAATTCGGCATTCTTACGCTTTAATTCAATGTATGACTTGTGAATTTCAGATGCCATATTATTGAACTCATTTGCTAAGAATACAATTTCGTAAGGTGTGAAAGTTGTTGATAATAAACGAATTTGCCTTTGATAATTACCCTTTGATAATGCAATAATCCCTTTGAACAATTGTCGAATATTAATGTATAAATAATAAATATAAAAACCTATCAAAAGCATCATCGCAAGTATTGCTGATAATACAGAAATAATAATTTTAACTCTACCATCAATAATTGCGCGTTTTGTGATCTTTTCTGTAGTACTAACAACAATAGTCAGATTTGGGTTTGTTCTATGTAAATAAACTAAAGGTCTGTTTTTTTCATCCCCAAAAACCACAGGGGTATCTTCAACTTTTTCTTTAGGCAACAATTCTATTGTTTCATTATAAGTTTCCGCCGTATAATTATGGGATGAAATCAAATGATTTTTATCGTCCAAAATATAAACTTGTCGTTTGTCTTTTTCTAACGATTTAAATAGATTATTATCCCAATCATTCGCATCAAATATAACAACCAAAAATGAACCGTCTTTCATTTTTGTAGACAAGATTGGTTTTTCATTTATATGTGCAACTTCTGTAATTTTTTCAAGCTCTTGAGAATTTTTTACAACAATAATATCTTCGCAATTTGGGTAACGTTTTGCCATATCTTTAATGAATTTTTGTTTTAAATATTTTGTTGGCAAATATTCTATAGTTTCCGCAATTTGTGCTAATGTTGTTTCATTCGTTTTTAAGAAAAAATCAATTTCGTCTGACACCATACTTGCAACAAGAGTTGCAGATTCTCGCAACTGACTTCTCACAGCATGTTGGTTTACGTTGTTGATAATAAAACCACTAATAGATATTGGAATAACAACTGCAATAAAAAATACAATCGCAATTTGTTCAATAATTTTTAATTTTTTTAATTCATATCTAAATTTTTTCATAACTACTCTTGCGCAAATGGTGTTAATTTATAACCAACATTCGTAACCGTATGCAAATACTTTGGAAGTTTCGCATTTTGTTCAATTTTGTTTCTTAATCCACCGACGTGAACTCTCAACATTCTAACATCTTCATTACTGTCATAACCCCAAACTTCGTCCAACAAAGTAGCCAAAGTGACAGGATGATTAAAATGTTGTAGTAAACAATACAAAATTTCAAACTCCGTAGGAGTCAATTTGACACGACGATTGACTATAACTGTTTCCAAAGATTCTGGATAAATTTCTATATCACCACATTTTAAAATTTCATTTGACAATGGAGAGTCTTCAACAACAATTTCATTTCTGCGAAGTAACACACGAATTCTCAACAAGACTTCTTGAATATCAAACGGTTTTACTAGATAATCATCAGCCCCACTATCAAAACCTACAGTTTTATCATCAATAGTACCTTTCGCTGTTAACATCAAAATCGGAACAGCTAATTTTGCTTGCCTGATATTCTTACAAACCTCAAAACCGTTCATTTTAGGCATCATTACATCGAGCAAAATCAAGTCATAAGTATTATTTAAAGCTTTGTTTAAGCCCTCTAAACCGTCTTTTGCTGTATCAACAAAATATCCGCTACTTGCAATATCAAATTCAAGTAACTCTCTAATTTCATCGTCATCATCTACAATCAAAATTCGTTTTTGTACTTCTGCCATAGAAACTCCCTTTTGTTGAAATAATTTTACAAAACCTACAAAAATTTTTCAATATTTTATAAAGATTTTTTATAAAAAAAAGACTGAACTAAAGTTCAGCCTCTTTATAAAAATTTTCAACTTTTATCACTATCCTAATACAAACCAGTGGAATAAATAAGCAAAGCAAATACCAAACACAGCACCCACAAAAACTTCTAACGGTGTGTGACCTAGTAATTCTTTTAATTTCCCACCTGCTGATTGCATATCATGGTGATAAAAATCATCCATCATTTTATTCAAACAAGCAGCTGTTTTACCTGCAGCACGTCTTAGACCTGCAGCATCATACATAATGATAAGAGAAAAGCCTAAAGATACCGCAAATAATGCAGAATCAAAGCCTTGAATAATTCCTACCATTGTTGACAAGCCCATTACTCCTGCAGAGTGAGAACTTGGCATACCACCTGTTGTTGAAAAAATCTTAAAATTAACTTTTCTTGTTTTTATTGTGAATAAAATGAATTTAATAACTTGCGCAAAAAATGCTGACAAAATTCCACAAGAAATTATTTCATACCCATTATTTTCAATTGTGCTTCTAAATAGCTCTAGCATTAAATACCTACTCTCTCACAAATCTTTTCAATCATATCTTTAAAAATATCAGATTCTATATTTTGTTGTTTCATTATATCATGGCACTTTTCAAATAGGCAAGAAAGTTTACATTTTGACTCTTCTAATCCATATAACGAAACATAAGTTAATTTCCCCTCAGCTTTGTCTTTGCCCAAAGTTTTACCCATTTGCTCAAATGTTGAAACTTCATCTAATATATCATCAGCAATCTGAAAAGCTAATCCGAAGGTCTTTGCAAACTCTGTAACAGCAGAAATCTTTTCGTCTTCAGCACCTGCAATAATCGCACCTGTTCTCATTGCCAATTGGAACAAATCTGAGGTTTTATGAAGGTGTAAATAATTCAAAATTTCTTCTTTGTTTAAACCTTCATAATTATTATTTTCAGATTCAATATCCACAACCTGCCCTGCAATTACACCATAAGCACCAGCAAATTGAAAATATTCGTTCAGAACTCTAATCAAGGTTGAAGAAGACAAATTTTCAGAATATTTTGTTATTACTTGAGGTGCAAAAGTTAACAAAGCATCTCCTGCTAATACCGCCATTGCCTCACCAAAAACCTTATGATTTGTTGGTTTTCCACGTCGAAAATCATCGTTATCCATACAAGGTAAATCGTCATGAATAAGGGTTTGAGCGTGCAACATCTCAATAGCACAAGCTGTTGGCAATGCATCTTCCAATTCACCGCCGAACATTCTACAAGCCTCCAAACACATAACAGGACGAAGCCTTTTACCTGGAAGCATTACTGTATATTTCATTGATTTAAATATTGTTTGAGGATGAACAATTTGAAGATATTCATCTAATTTGCTATTAACCAACTCAATATAATCATTCATCTGCATTATCATCTATTTCCTTATAAATCATTTGTTTTCTAGTGTTACGAGAAGCTTGACGTTTTTTCTCACTTATCTTAACTTGAGCTTTATTATTTTTAAATTTTTGCGCAGTTTCTTTTTTGACGCCATTATATTTAATTTTTTCTTTGTATTCTATAGCCTCTGATACAAATTCAACATAACTTTCGTATCTTGTTTCATCAATTTCTTCAACATTTTTTAAAACTTCGCAACCATCTTCATTGATATGTAAGCAATCTCCATATTTACAATATGCACTATGCTTATGGATTTCAGGGAATAATACATCCACATCTTGAGGTAACATAAAATCAAATCTTACATTGCTAAAACCAGGAGTATCTACAATGGCAGAATTTTCATCCAACGCAATAATTTCACAGTGTCTTGTGGTATGGGTTCCACGATTAAGTTTTTCACTAACCTCTTTTGTTCTTAAATGAACATTTGGATTAAGTGCATTAATTAAACTTGATTTTCCAACCCCAGAATTTCCACACAAGGCTGAAACTTTACCTTTTAAAAGTTTTCGAAATGCATCAATTCCTTTTTTCTCAAGAGCTGAGGTGAAAACGATTTCATACCCTAAAGCACCGTATATTGATAAAATTTTATCCTGAGCATCCTCATCTAAACCCAAATCTTCCTTATTAAAACAAAGAACAACAGGTATTTTATAGTATTTTGCCAGTGAAATATATCTGTTAAGTTGATGAAAATCTAAATCTGGAGCCTTTAGCGCTGATACAACAACAATTTGATCAACATTTGCAACAGACGGTCTTGGGATAAATGTTTTCTTAGGCAAAATTTTAGAAATTACACCTCCATCAAATTCAACAAAATCCCCAACAACAATTTTTAACTGTTGTTTTTTTAAAACTTCACGGATTTTACATTCAAAAGTCTGATTGTCCTTTTGAACATAATAAAAGTCCGAGTGAATTTTGTAAATTTGACCTTCTGCCATAACAAAACTTAGTTTACAAAAAATACCTAATATTTGCAAATAAAAATATAACAACCTATAATTTAAACTATGAAAACATTAAAAATAAAATTAGATAATCTTGTAGAAAAATACGAAACTGAAGATTTCATAAAAGACGATCCAATTCAGTTTCCTCATAAATTTCAATTCAAAAAAGATATTGAAATAGCGGGGTTTATCGCATCTTTGTTAGCTTACGGAAGCAGAAAACAATTCATCAAAAAACTTGATGAATTATTTTTGATTATGCAAAATGAACCGCTAAATTTTATCCAAAATTTCGAAGCAAAAGCAATTGGGAATTTTAATTATCGTTTTGGAAAACCAAACGATTTTATCGAAATCTTTGAGATTATGAAAAA
>JAFUPZ010000117.1 GCA_017472545.1 bacterium
AATAATCGATAGTCATATCAATCCCTACCCCAGAACCAATCCAAATATCTTGTACTTCGTTCACATAATCAACAGTAATTTCAGATGTTGGAGTATCAATAGTTGTCATCTGATCAGAAAAATTATCTAGCGTATAATTGTATTTAATAGAAGGAACATTTGTATCTTTTAATTTTATCGAATCAACAAAATCTTGCCCAAGCCAACCTTGTTCTTCTACATAATTAACTTCATCTGTCCATAGATTTGAAGTATTAGAATCAAATAAATTATTAACCCCATAGAACTCTTTTGTTTCAAAAGTCATAGATTGATCGCCAGTTCCAAATTCTAAATTTGACAATTCTGGTGTTGGCGCCATAATAACGTCAGGACTTTGAGCTTGTGCCATCCCAACAGTTGCAATCCCAGCAAGAGTTGCTACAGTAAATGCTTTAAATGTAGTAAATTTCTTCCCGTATTTTCTTGTTAGCTTAGACATACTTCTTATACTCCTAGTTATTACGTTGCAATATTTTGGGATTTGTCATTATTTGAGGGGATTACTACGTCGTTTCACTCCTCGTAATGACGATTTTTGTGTTTCTGTCATAGCGTACTTGATACGCTATCTCACAATCGAACGACTTTTCTGTTCTGCTATGAGATCCTGAATCAAGTTCAGGATGACTGGCTATTTTGTCATTGCGAGGACTTGTCCGTCGCAATCGCATTATTTTGCTAATTCCTGCGATTACTACACCACTTTCGTGGCTCGTAATGACATTGTTTTAATGTTCTACCTCGTGAAATACACAAGGCTTTTATCGGCTATTTTTCTCAATACTTTAGGGCTAATGGATACATTTTTTACAAAACTAAATACTGTATATCCTCACATACATCTATTATAACGTTGTTTTATTAATATTTCAAGTGTTTATAATATCAATAATACAATCTTTATTTTAATAACTATTTGTATTAGAATACTAACTATGGAAAAGAAATCTTTGTTTAACGAAAAGAATATAAAAATAGGTCCAGATTCTGGATACGATAATTACATTATGGCGATAGAATCTAGCTGTGATGAAACCGCTTGCGCAATTGTAAAAAATGGAAGAGAAGTTATTTCAAATATAGTAGCTTCTCAAATTAAAACTCACGAAAAATTTGGCGGAGTAATCCCTGAAATTGCAGCAAGAGAACATTTAGATTCTATTAACGTGGTTGTTCAAGAAGCATTCGATCAATCAGGATTAAAACCTGAAGATATAACTGCGTTTGCAGGAACAGTAGGGCCAGGACTAGTTGGATGTTTACTTGTAGGTTTAAACGCGACAAAAACATTGGCTCTTGTTCACGACAAGCCTTTTATAGGTGTAAATCACTTAAATGCACACCTATGTGCAAATTATATTGACACTGATTTAAAACCTCCATTTATGGCTCTTTTAGTAAGTGGTGGTCATACTCAAATTATAGATGTTGAATCTTACTCAAAACAAACTATCATCGGCGAAACCATTGATGATGCTGTTGGTGAAGCTTATGACAAAGTGGCTCGCTTAATAGGTTTACCTTATCCAGGGGGTCCTAGATTAGACAAATTAGCACAAGAAGGAAACCCTCAAGCATTTGAACTACCAGAAGGTAAAGTTGACGGTTATAACTTCAGCTTCAGCGGACTAAAAACAGCCGTTTTACGTCTTGTAAAATCATTTGATGGAAAAGAATTACCAGTTAACGATATTTGTGCAAGTTTCCAAGAATGCGTTTCAAAAACATTAGTAAAAAAACTAAAAAAAGCTGTTTTAGAACGTGGTTACAACCAAGTTGTTATTGCTGGCGGAGTTGCAGCTAACTCTGAAATTCGCAAAAAAGTGTTTGACCTTGAAAAAGATGGCTTCAAAGTCTGCGCACCTCCAATGAAGTACTGTACAGATAATGCTTCAATGGTAGCATCTTGCGCTTATTTCAACACTAACACATTTGATGATGTGGATGTAGAAGTTTTCTCTCGAGTTAAATAATTAAAACATAAGATCAATGATTTCTTTTGCTACATTTATATCATTTCTTAGTTTGCTTGCCACCTTTTCACCCTTTAACTCAAGTTCTTTAAGCTCAACAACCCTTTCTAAAGCATTAAACAAATCACAATAAGATTCATCCGCGATATGGAATTTTTCCAGATTACGCAAATCAACTAAGAACAATGAAAAATCAAATTGGCTAGGTTCAACACAAGGTTTTTGCCCTGGAGATAAATCCTTTAACGCTGCTTTTAATATTTTATTAGCAACCATACCCAACTGTTCAACTGTATTTTCATCATGAGTTAATGCTGAAAACATCTTACCAAGTGGGGAAAATTCTTCGGCATAAGGGAAATCCTTAACAAAATCTATCGCTGTAATAGTCTTATCCTTCGGATTCACGATAACATTAGGCCAAAAATTATCAAAATACATATTTTTTCTATCAGCATCGGCAAGCTGATGCATAAAGGTTCGATATGCTTGAACTGGGAAGTCTACTATACTCTGCGCAATTTGTTGGATTTGCTCAATGGACATGGCGTCAGATTTTACAGGAACACCTTTTAATCTAGTCATAATAGTCGCCCCTGCACCTAAATTCGCAACAACGTGATTCACCTTATCAGCTTCTGAAATATTAAAATCAATATTTGTATTGTAACGATCTGATGAGCCTTTTGGACATCTAAAACAATATTTGGTTCCTTTTATTGAATAGACTTTTGCTTCTCCTCCTGCACCTATAAAATTATCAGGACGAATTGATCGTTTTATACGTGCAAAGATTTCATTTTTGGGTAAGTCTAAAAATCTTCGATACCCTTCAAAGGATACTACATCTTGGGTTAATTGAGGTTTTAACTTCAACCCAAAAGTTCTATCCTGATTTTTTTGAATAGATGAATTATCTTTATATTGAGGTAATGTATATATTGGGCTAATGTGCATATTTCTATTAATATCACAACAAAAAATCTTTTGCTATTTGATATTTTATCCTTACATATTATCGTATTTTTTTGAAATGGTTTCTAAAAGTTGCTGTAACTCATCTCCAACATTACGTCCCTTTAATTCCAAAGCTTTCTGATATTTTAAACGATGAAATAATTTATCATCAGATAGTCCCTTTTCAGAACGCAACAAACAAAAAAAATCGAATTTATCAATATCAAAACAAGGTTTTACCTTTGGTCTAAACTCCTCCAAAGCTGCAAACAGCACTTGTTTCAATAGCTTCAAATTAACTTCCTCATCATCAACTGTTTTCAATCCGTTTAGCATTGAACTCAACGGTTTTGAAAAACTAAGATAGCTATATTCTTGAAAATCAATAGCCGTTAGTGTTTTATTTTTAAAATTAGCAATAATATTAGCTGCGTGCGGATCAAAACCAACTCCAACTTTTACCGCAGATGCTATTTGGCGTAATAAACCAGAAAAAGCTTCAATAGGGAAATTTGCAACTTCTTTTGCGGCTTCTAATTGTTCTTCTTGAGTTCTAAAAAAGGAATAGACTGGTTCACCTTCGATTTTTCTCATAATTGATGCACCATTACCCAACCGAATAACAGTATGATTCACTTTTTCTTGAGGAGTTAAATCTTTACT
>JAFUPZ010000118.1 GCA_017472545.1 bacterium
TGTCCGACATTTTAATTTTAACTGTCTATTTATAATAATAAAAAGCAGATAGATTTTCGTCTTATCTGCTTTTTATGGCAGAGGGGAAGAGATTCGAACTCTCGGTGAAGTTACCCTCACACAACCTTTCCAAGATTGCACCTTAAGCCACTCGGACACCCCTCTAGGTTATTTTTATATTATTTATCCCTAATTATCATTTAAATGTTGTGTTTCGTCAAGTTCTAACACTTCATTTTGATAATATTCTTCGGTTTTTTCTATGGAATGGATTTTTGCATCAGCAAGTTTTTCAAGTATTTTTGCATAATCCATACATTTTTTACCTTTTACCCCTTCTGTTTCCATTTGGATTGAACCATCAGGAAGAAGTCTTATTTTCATTTTTGCCATAAATCCACCTTAAATTTCTATCGTCAGAACAATCGAATTGTCATCCATAACTGTTTCACTTTCAAGGCGCATATTTTCTTGTTCTAGACGCTCTTTAATCTTGTTATAAGTCATTTCTTGAATATTTAACCCATATTCATCATTCAAATCAGTTATCAAATCTTCGCACACACATTTATCAGAAACTTGTGTCACATCCAAAGTATAACCATTTGAACCGTCTTTTTTATAATAAATCATTTCCATACCAAACAATTTGCAAGAAACCTCATCCCCATTTTCTTGAATTTCTTCAGCACCGTGCTCCATTAGCGTATTGAGCAAAGTGCCTTTGTCAGTATAGTTTGTTGTATAAGTATATACCGCAGTAAACTCATCGTTTATAAGTCGCAAATCACGACCTGCTGCAATATTTAGTTTTCTAAATATAATCTCTGCTTCTTTAGTTATCGCAGCATTATTAGCGCCAGAGAATTCTGCTGTATAATATCCATTTTTCAAAACCCAATTCAAAGTCGCATTACTGTTTTTCAATGGAGTTTGACAGTCTTCAGCATAGAAAAGATAATTAGCTTTTTTCAAATATCCACGAAGCTCTTCAGGTTTGATATTTGTTTGGATTTTCAAATTGGTTAATCCATAGGAAATATTTGTACCTTGAACTGCTCCAGAAACTCCGATATTTAATATAGTAACCTTCTGTTCAAGTTCTAGAGTATAATTTTTTAACCCTTCTTCTTTGAAATATTTAACGCTTTGCCCTTTCAAGTTGGCGACGACTTCATCATCTGCGGTTGAAAAGATTTCAGTAGCACCTTCCTTTTTTAACGCGGAATATATCTCAGGAAGTTCGCGATAAGTTGTATCATATTGATAATAGAAAAATTCACTAGATTCAATCATTCTAACATTACGTTGCGCAATTTTATCCAGTTCTACAAAAAACTGTTCTCCAAAGACCTGTAACGATTCAGAATCAACATTTCCTGTAAGATTTGCCACAACATACTTTCCACGAGTAACCCATTGAACCTTCAAACCTGTTGGCAAAATATAAGGTATAGAAATTGATTGTTGAGGACATCCAAGAAAATTCATCAATCTTGGCAATTCATCATAGGTTATATTCGTTAAAACTCTAATTTTTTTAAGATTCTTAGTGGCAACAACCTTATCCATAACTGACTCATCCGATGCAACACGAAGTTTTTCAGACTTTGCATCCTCAGGATTTATAAGAAAAGCCATAGGGTAAGCAACCAAAGTTATAGACATTGAAAATTACCCCCTATACATCCAAAGCTCTTCCACCACGAGAATTATTAACATCAGAATCATTCTCTACATCAGTTGAATATTCTGCCATATCATCCTTACGAGTAGCCGCAACGGCTCTGATATTAGCCCATTGACGAAGTGCAAGAATTTGCTCTTTTTGAGTAACAGAAAGAGGTACAACATTTTTTATAGTAGCCTCTAAATCTGCAAACTCCAACGGTCTTTTGTTGAAAAATGCCTCATACAATGCAGTAATAACAACTTGTTCTATTTCTGCACCAACAAAACCTTCAGTCATATCAGCAAGTTTTTCATAAAGTTCATCGTTCACTTCTAAACGACTTGCAACTTCTTTATCTTTCAATCTTTTTGCCAAATGAAGTTTGAAGATTTCTTTTCTTTCTCTATGAGTTGGCAAATCAACGAAGAAAATTTCATCAAAACGCCCTTTTCTTAACAACTCTGCTGGAAGCCCACTAATGTTATTCGCCGTAGCTATAACAAAAACTGGAGCAGTTTTTTCTTGCATCCAAGTCAAGAAGGTACCGAAAATTCTTGAAGAAGTACCACTATCTCCGTTTGAACCTGAACCCATACCACTCAAACTTTTTTCAATTTCATCAACCCATAAAATTGATGGGGCAACAGCTTCTGCTGTTTTAATAGCTTTGCGCATATTTTCTTCAGAGCTACCAACAATACCAGAGAATATTTTACCAAAATCAAGCTTTAATAAAGGTAATTGCCAAGCCGCACTCATAGCTTTTGCTGTCAAACTCTTGCCGCAACCTGGAACACCAGTAATCAATACCCCTTTTGGTGCTGGCAAGCAGTATTTCTTAGCAGATTCTGACCAAGAATTGTTACGCTTATTTAGCCAATTCTTAAGGTTTTCTAGCCCACCAACATCAGATATTTTAATATCAGTATTGATGAACTCTAAGATGCCTGTTTTTTTGATTACCTGCATTTTTTCACTAAGAATTATGGATAAATCTTTTCCATCGACTTTGCCATCATTTACCATTGATAGAGCAAACGCATTTTCAGCCTCTTGTAAAGTTAGCCCTAATGCGGCCTTACATAATTTTTCTTTAGCTTCTTCATCTAATGCTGAGGTATCAATTTGATTATTTTGAGAAACCATTTTATCAAGCTTTGCTTTAATTTCATCTAATGTTGGCAACGGCATATCAACAATAGTGATTTCTTTTTGCATAGATTCAGGAATCAAAAGTTCTGACGCAATAAAAATAACATTTTTTCTAAATTTACTAGTTTTTAAATCACCAATAATATCTCTCAAGCGTCTTACTACATTATAATCAACCTGTCTGCCTTTCACGCCAAAATACACGTGGAAATCACACATTACAAACACTGCGTTTTTATTGCAATCTCTAATAAAATCTATGGCCTTATCTGGGCTATTTGTCCCATCTACCTTTTTACCATTTAGTAAAAAACCATTTGTTTGAGTCCAAATATAAACTTCACGAGGAACTCTTATAAGTTTTTCAGAATTTGCTAACTTTTTAATTAAAGAAAGCGCACGTTCTTCTTCCCACGTTGTTATGTATATATATGGGAATCTTGCTCTAAATAGTTTAGATAGTTGGATAAAAATCTTGTCAGCCATAGTTATAAACCTCTTCTTGAGTTCATTTTACATTATTTTTCTCAAGTTGTAAACAGAAACATCTGAAAAGCGCTAGAAATCAATAATTCGACCTTGATCGAACTCATCCTCATCGTTTTCTTCTTTAGGTTCTCCAAGTACAATCATTGCTCTAATTTTCGCAACAAAATGATTTTTAACATCGGCAACTTTGAAAAAGTCTTCTTCTGTTTTATATAAACCATTCAAATCCCTATATTCTACAATTTTTTTAGCACCAACAATATTTATACCTGGTAAAATTGCAATCTCACTTGCTGTAGCAAAATTTACATCAATTTTTTGTAGTCTTGAAGTTAGAATATCACCTAGATCATTAACTTCTTGAGGAGCTGCTTCTTTTTCCACATATTGCTCTTGTTCTTTTATATCTGACAAGTTGGTAAACCCTTGCTCAACATATTGTTTTTGAACATACTGTTTTTGTTCTTTTAATTCAGAAAGATTTGCAAAGGATTCTTGGTTAAAATTTTTCTTTGGAATGTATTGTTTTTGCTCTTGAATATTTCCCATATCCACAAACTGAGCGCCCCTATTATTAACCTTATCTCCACCTGTAGCGAACTTATCTGTTTCAACAGTATTCATATCAACAAATTTTGGTCCAACATTAGAATTATCAATTTTAACTCGTTTTACCTGTTCTGGAGATTTTGAGTCAAGAGTTATAACTTCAACATGAGTATCATAACTGTAAAACGAAACCAAAGAATCAAGAGTTACAAAACTGTCAAATACACGACAAACTCTATTCCAAGCTTTGTTAATATTTAATTGACCTTTTTTTAGTGTAAAAGTTCTTTTTGCGTGTTTTCTATCTGAAAAATTATCCAATACAACAATTTTTTCATCTGGAGTATAAATTACCGTTACATGTTCATTATGAAGGGTGTTTTTATTTAAAACAAAATGCTTTGGCACAGTATTGATACTATATTTATACATCTGATTTATAAATAACCAACGACAAATTAAAAACGGAATAAATCCAACAGCCAAAATTGAAATCAACGTATTAAAAAATGACGGATAACAAATATACACAAATACGGCTGCTAAAATTACTAGACCTATAATTTGTTGCATTAATTTAAATCTAATCATAAAACAATGAAACAACATATTGCTAAAAATAGCAATGATTTAAATAGATGATTTTATGCTAAAATCAAACTATGCAAAAGAAAGTTTCGATAAACACAAAACCACTAAAAGGTGAAATTTCAATTCCTGCGGATAAATCTATATCTCACAGGGCAGTAATGTTGTCATCTTTAGCTAAGGGTAAATCTATTATTAGAAATTTTTCTGACGGTCAAGACCCACTTTCAACTTTAAAAATATTCAATCAATTAGGTATTGAAAGTAACATAACAGAAGATAGTATCATTATCCAATCTAGCGGCATCCTAAAATCAACAGAAACCCCTCTTGATTGTGGAAACTCAGGAACAACAATGAGATTAATTTCAGGGATTTTAGCAGGGCAAAACTTTAATTCAATTTTGATTGGGGATGAAAGCCTATCAAAACGTCCTATGAAACGAATTATCGAACCGTTAACACAAATGGGGGCGCAAATTAACTCAAACGACAACAAAGCTCCGCTGAAAATTATTGGACAAGACTTACACGCAATAGATTACAATTCTAATATTGCATCAGCTCAAGTAAAATCTTGCATTTTACTTGCAGGTTTAGGGGTAAATAATGGGACAACTTCTGTAACTGAACCATATCTTTCAAGAAATCACACAGAACTAATGCTAAAAGCGATGGGAGCAAACATTTCAACCGAAGGGTTAAAAACTTCTATCCAAAAATCAGAACTTTCTCCAATTGAAATTGACATATGTGGAGATATTTCTTCTGCTGCATATTTTATTGTTGCAGCACTTATTATTCCAAAATCTAAAATAATCTTAACAAATGTAGGTCTAAACCCTACAAGAACAGGTATTATAGAAGTTATTCAAAATATGGGTGGAAACATTCAAATCTTGGATAAAAAAGAAGTTTGCGGAGAAATTGTAGGAGATTTATTAGTTGAATATTCTGAACTTCATAGCTGCGAAATTTCAGGAGAACTAATACCAAAATTAATCGATGAAATACCTGTAATTGCAGTATTAGCAACACAAGTTTCAGGCTCAACCACAATAAAAGATGCTCAAGATTTACGCAACAAAGAATCTGACAGAATTTCTGCAATAGTTTCGGAATTAACAAAAATCGGAGCAAACATTGAAGAATTACCAGATGGTATGATTATACACGGCAAATCAAACCTTTATGGAGATTGTCAGGTTGAAACATACCACGATCACAGACTTGCAATGAGTTTATATGTAGCAGGACTTATTTGCGAAAAAGAAATTCTGATAAATGGCTTTGAATGGGTAAGTATATCTTTCCCTACATTTGAAGAATTATTTGACATTTTACGCAAATAACAAAATTATTTTTTAGGGGTTTTAAATTAATTACCATGAAGATATTACCAATTACTATTGTAGAAAGTAATAAAACACGAAACAACACAAACAAACCAAAGATAAACCATCAAGAACAAATTGTTTCAAATCCTCAAACAAAAGTTCCTGCAAACTTATCTCAGGTATATTTTTGTGGGCTAATTCCACGAGCAAACAGGCTTGCAAAATCTGACTATTTAATTTCTTCTTACATTGCAGAAATCAGTAAAGCTAGAAGATTTCACGGAGATAGAGCAATTGTCGATTTATCTATGGGCAACCCTGACTTAACTCCTCCACAAAAAGCAAAACAAGTTCTGCAAGAAAAAGTAAACGATTTGTGGTCACACAGGTACAACAGTCCAAAAGGAGAAGGAACCTTATTTCACACAGTTAGCGCGTGGATGAAAAAAAGATTCAATGTCGAAATAAATCCAAGAACAGAAGTTATGGCAACATCAGGTTCTTCAGATGCAGTGGATCATATTTTCACAGCTTACGCAAATCACGGAGATAAAGTCCTTGTACCAAACCCTGGTTACTCTCTTTATGACGACCTAATAACACGTCACGATTTGGTTAAAGTACCATTTGATTTAAGACCTGATACTGGATATTTGCCTGATTTTTCTAAAATGCCAACTGATGCAAAGATTTTAATATTAAATTATCCACACAACCCAACAGGTTCATTTGCACCAAAACAAGTATTTGAAGATGCTGTTAAATGGGCAAAAGAAAATAAAACGTTAATTATCCACGATATGGATAATAGCGAAATTACACACACTGGACTCCAACCTGCAAGCATCATGCAAGTTGATGGAGCTAAAGAAATCGCATACCAAGTTCATACGCTTAGCAAAGCTCAAAGCATGCCTGGATTCAGAGTCGCATTTACAGTAAGCGATCAAGAAAACATTACCAACCTACTTGATGCAAAATATTTATCTGGAGGCAGTGTCTACGTTCCAGTTCAACACGCAGCTGCGGCAGCATTGAAAGATGAAGAAGGCTACATTGATAAAGTTAACAAAATATACAGAAGCCGTAAAAACACAGCGATTCAGTGGCTAAATAAACTTGGAAGTGACGCAAAGCCAACCGACGGAACTTATTACTTATGGGCAAAAGTTCCTGAAGAATTTACTTCTGATGAATTTTTCAAATACGTACTACACAAAGCACACGTCGCATTCACACCAGGAGATGTTTTTGGAACAAACGGTGAAGGCTATGTAAGAATTGTTATGTCTGCAGATGAAAGTGTTATCAATAAGTGTTTTGAAAGAATTGAACAAGCTGGTATCCGTTTTGATACACCTAAATCAAAACTATCCACTGAGGTTCAAGATGAAATTAAACAAATGGCTAATGGAACTTACTTTATAGAAGACAAATCCGATAGAGATTATAAAAAATACATCAACACACTAAAATCACTAAGAGAAGAATTACTTGAAAGGTTCTCAACTAAAGACAAAAAATTCCAAAGACTTATACCACAAGAAAATGTTAACCTACCTTGGAATATCTTGAAAAACGGGCAAAGTGTCTACGTTCAAAATGTTCAAGAATCAAGACCGTTATTTGCAGAAATTTCAGATATTCGCCCATTTAGTGACAAATCTGAATACAAAAAACTTGCTTCAGAAATCAAAAAGCAATGGCTAAAAAAAGATTATCCACAAGCAGAAATTTTACCACCATATAAATCTTTAACATTCTATCCAGATGCACACTATATAACATTGAGAACAGATGACGGACGTTTACAAGCAATTGCAAACGTCGAAATTCAAAATGACGGCGTTATTTGGGGAAGAAGCCTCAACACTGCACCTTGGAATCAAGGTAAAAACGGCGAAATCAGAGGTTGTGGAAAAGCTGTTATTGCTAGAATGGTTAGCTTCTGCCTAGAATCAGGAAACAAAGTACTAAAATTTGCAACCGATAAACCTGAAAATATTAGACTCTATAAAAATCTTGGTATGGTCGAAGACGGTACGCGAAACTTTGGCGGAACTATCCACACAGTATTAAAGTTTGATGAAGAATCAATGAAAACATTCTTGAATAAATATCAAATCAATTTAAGTTTCTAAAAAGCCTATTCTTTTACGCCACCTTGCAAAATATCATTAATAAAATATTTTCTTCCTAACAAGAAAACACCAACCACAGGAATTGTACAAATTACAGAGCACGCAAGTAAATCACCCCACAAAGTGAGTTCTCTAAAGCTGCCCTTGAATATCGCAAGCCCAACTGGCAAAGTACGCATTGATTCTGTATTGGTAACAATTAATGGCCACATAAAACTATTCCAAGTTGTCACAAATGTGAAAATAGCCAAAGTTGCAACTGCTGGAATTGCTAATGGCAACGCAATTTTAAAAAATGTAGTAAAAATATTACATCCATCAATTTTTGCTGATTCTTCCAAATCTTTCGGCAATCCTAAAAAATATTGCCTCATCATAAATATCCCAAACCCTCCAAATAAACCTGGTAAAATTAACGCTTGATAAGTATTTATCCAATTTAATTGACGCATCAAAAAGAATAAAGGAATAATATTAACCTGAGGAGGCACCAACATTGTAATTAATATTATCAAAAATAAAACATCTCTATATTTGAAAGTTAATCTTGCAAAAGCATATCCAGCTAATGCCGAAAATATAACTTGACCCAATGTTGTAACCACCGCAACAAATAAACTATTCACAAAATATTTCCACATTGGGATTTTTTCAAATACATTTGAGTAATTTTCCAATGTAATCGGAGAATACAATAATTTACCCCCCTGATTAAATATCTCACCATTAGGAACAAGTGAAAGATTTAACATAGCAAAAAAAGGATATAGCATTGATATTGCAATCAACACCAAACAAAAATACCCAATAACCTTTCGCCAACTTTTCATAGAGAAATTATAGCATAGTATGCATAATATTAGCAAAATTTCATCTTTACAGACTTAAAACAATTATGAGAATTCTCCCAATTTCATACTCAATATTTACTCAAAAAATTAACTCTCAGCAAAATAATTCAACCTACATTGTAAACAACAATACAAAAAAACAGGATGAAATACATTTTGCCGGAAATTCTGAGATGAATGATGAGGAATTTGAAAGAAAAATAACATCCGTATCGAAACAGCTTTATTCAAGATTACAAAAAGAAAATCTTGAGGTTTCTAACTTCAAAGATTTTCCAAACTACTTAGAAAAAGATACCGTAGATTTTGCATCAAAATTAATAGCAGATAAGGAATTCCCAATCCATTTAATCATAAGCGTAATCGGGGAGATTAGTGGTGTAAATTTGCTAAAACCATACGTTAAAGAAAACTATAAATTATACGTAAAAATGTATAATCAATGTATTAACAATCCAGATCAATACACCCCTCTTCATCATCCACCACTAACAAAAGAAGACATTGATAATTTTTTTGATAAAAAAGCAAAAGATCTTTTAATACTATCAGGACTAGGAGATGAAGAATTAAACGACATAATATTAAGAAAAAGATTTGATAAAGCTCCAGAATATTTAAAACAAGTTTCGCGCTTGTTCAAATTCAAAAAATATGAACTCCTTAAACAAGGTCTAAAATGCAAAAACACAAATGCACACCCCCTAAAACCTAATCAGAAATTTGAACTTCTTGAGCTATTCAATGCATACGGAGTAACCCATTCCTCTCCACAAATAATCGTAGATATGGTAGATAACGGAACAATTGACCTTACAAAATTAAAAGAAAATCTTTTTAATCAAATTTGGCAAAGTTGCGAATATACAAAAGAAGACTTAACAGAAATTCCTAAGAAAAAATTATACTCTTGGGATATGAGATATTTATACTTACTACCAAAACATTTGCAAACCAATAGAAGTGATTTTATAGATATTATAAAAATGGGAAATTCTAGGAAGAACTTCAAAACAATAATTCTTGATAAAACAAATGAATACGGCAAAATTAACGAAAAAACTAAAAACAGATTCAAAAATCAAAATCTTAATTTTGCAAAATGGTTCACCCCACCGCAAGAAATCAATCGACATCTTGTAATCAACGATCATAACGCTGGTATTCTTGAAAACACATGCCTGCAGTTTGAGGAAAACGTTAATCTATTAAGAAAAATCCGTGTTGGTGATAAATACCCAGTAAAACTTCTCATAGATAAAAGATATAAAAACTTTATCCAAGATAATGAATTTGTTATACCTGAAGATATTAGGAATAACAGAGTAAAACTTCGCCACTTGATAAGTGGATTTAAAGAAGACATGAAACCAGTTGCAGAAAGAACAATTAAGAACGTAAACAACAATAAAGACCACGCAACTTTAGAACGAGCAACGCTTACAATGACTATATTAAACCACCTTGACGGTTTAATTGTATCAGCATGGGAAATTCCTGAAAGTTTTGAGCTTCATAGAAACCTCGATTTGACAATAAAAATGTGGGATAGAATCCCTCAAAAAGACCTGTTTCAAGGCAATTATTCTACTTGCTGTATTGGAATAGGAGAATTCAACGCCCAAGCAATCACAACTTATCTACGTAATACAACATTTAACATGATTGAAATCGTTGACAACAACACTTCAAATACAATTGGTAATGCGCTTTGTTATTACGCCTTAGACGGCAATAAAAAACCTATTTTAATCATTGATAATATTGAAATAAACAATAATTTTAAAGCAACACAAGAAGCCAGAAAATATATTCGTGACGAGATTTTCGAATATTGTACAACACTAAACAAAATTGTGGCAAATGATGAAAACCTACCAATTTATTTAGGAAATTCATACAACGATGTTCCGACTTCAGATTTGGAAGAAGTAGAGGATAGCTTAATAACCTTACTAGGAAAACTTGATACAAATATGACATACCTAGACGCCTTCAAGGGTTGGACCAATAGTGAGATCATCCGAGATAATATAACATTATTGAAAGTAAAATAAGCGAAAACTTTACAATACAGACTTTAAGGATTATAATTTCACTATGAAGTTTTTAGAGAAGTTAAATCCAAATGATGCATCAAAAGTCTACGTAACAGGCACAATTTTTTCAATTGTTGCTTTGTTTGTTTTGACAGGGGTTATATTTTTATTATTGATAGCCAATAAACTTGATATAGTCATGACTCAACCGGCAGATGAAACTTATACATATTTTATTGCCGTCATGGATAGAATAATAGGATTGATTGGAGTTTTGGTAATTTTGCCATTAACCTTAAATCAATTGTTTTCTAAAAACAAACAAGAAATTGACAAAACAATCAGTGCAGTAGCCTCAGTTATAATTTTGTTGTTGCTTGTAGCATTTTTAGGGGGACAACACTATTACTTCAAGAAATATTCAGAAGGGGAGATACAATATTCAAAACTATTTTGTAACCAATCTTTTGAGAGAAAGATTTTTGATAAAGTAATAGAAAAGGGTGGAAAATTCCCACCACAAATGTGTCAACCACGTCCAAAGAAAAAATAA
>JAFUPZ010000119.1 GCA_017472545.1 bacterium
GAACCAACTTGCAAGCTTAAAATATCAACCCCTAAACGTTCGTACATTCTGTTAGGGTTAACAAGGTCTTGCATGTTTTGTCTAACATTTTCCAATTGTCCCAATTGAGATTGTACATCGGCATTGATAAGTACTTGGAAGCCAGCAACAAATAAAGCGATACCAAAGACAATGAAAGGTATTGGTGGTAAACCTGTACCTATCCAAAATGGGGTGTGTCCAGAAATACCTAGTATAATCAAGAATATTGCAGCGAAAAACAAAGCATTCGGTTTGCTTGTGATTTGCCCAGAAACATCAGCACCTAATGATGGGCTAGCTGCTGAAGCACGTGTCATAAAGATACCTGCCGCAATTGACATCAATAATGATGGAACCTGTGATGCCAGACCGTCACCAATGGTTAATTTTGTATATTTTTCAACAGCATCTGCTATTGGCATTTGGTCCATCAAACAACCAACACACAATCCACCAATAATGTTAATAAGTACAATAATGATACCTGCAATAGTATCCCCTTTTACGAACTTCATCGCACCATCCATTGAACCCATTAAGTTTGATTCTCTAGATAAGTCTTCACGTTTTTTTGTAGCTTCTTCTGGTGATATTAAACCTGCGTTAAAGTCCGCGTCAATTGTCATTTGTTTACCAGGCATTGCGTCTAACGCAAAACGTGCGGATACTTCGGCGATACGTTCGGCACCTTTTGTGATTACCATAAACTGTACAACTGTGATAATTAAGAAGATTACACCCCCAACAATCATACTACCACCAGTTACGAACTCTCCGAATGCGTCAATAACTTCTCCTGCTTCCCCTTTTGCCAAAATCAAACGGGTTGATGCAATTGATAATACTAATCGGAACATTGTACCAACTAGGATGATTGATGGGAATGATGATAATTCCAGTGTTTTTTGTACGTGAAGCGCAAACATCAAAAGTACAATACCTAATGTGATGTTTAAACAGATACAAATGTTGATAATGAATGGAGGTAATTCAACTAGCAAAATAACCAAAAGGAACAGTACAAAGACTGCCATTAAAATTTCACTTATTTGATTAGTATTACCTTCCGGTGCTGCCATTATTACTAAATATCCTTCAACGCTTCGCTAACTATTGCTAATTATGATTCAATTGTTGCGTCAATTACTCCGTTAGTTGTTGTTACAATACAACCGCCTTCCATTATTCTTTCCTCCGCTACAATGTAAATCTTTGCTTCAATCCCTAAGGAATTTGTTACTTCAGGAATTTCTTGTTTTAACATTGCAACTTGAGAAGGATTTACTTGTAGAGTAATCTTTGCTTCCTCTCTAGATAAACCTTTTAATATATCTTTGATGTTATTCAAGATAATTTCAGGGTTTTCTATAGTTTCTTTTTTAATAATTTTTTGAGCAATTTCAAGGCTGATTTCTAAAATATCAGGAGCGATGCTATCATAAACTTCTTGTTTTGCACTAAAGAAAGTTTCAATACCTTCTTTCATTTTTTCAATGTCATCTTTAGCTGTCTGCAAGCCTTCTTCATAACCTTCTTTTGCCGCAGCTTCTTTGATGGCTACAGCTTCTTCTCTTGCTCTTGAAATAAGATTTCTGTCATCAATTCGTCTAAATCCACGTCTACGATCACCTCTGCGACGTTCTTGACGTTGTTTGAAATCGATATTGTCCAAGTCAAAAAGGTCGATCTCTTTTTCGACGTCTTCATTTTCGTCTAAAGCTTCGACTCTCTCTTCCTCTATTGGAGCAAATTGCTCTTCTATCCCTTTGTCTGTTTTTCTATTCTTTTTGATAATCATGATTTCATCAATATTATACACTATCTGTTAGATGTGTGGCAACAATACTTGCTACTCTTGGCGCCATTTTGTCATAGAATTTGCCTTCAATAGCGTTGAATACAAGACGTTTAACCCCCATGCGTTCTCTGATTAGAATTGTATCTAATTCTTTACTTGAGTATTTAGAACCAAATTTTTTCAATTTTAAAATAACTTTATGAGGAGTTATTTGAGTATTTCTTGGTAATGTTGTTTTAATTTCTTGTAAAGCTCTTAGTGCGTTTGCCCCACCAACTCTATCGATAAGGTCAGGCATTCTCATGTATTTAATAACCGCCTCAGCATCTTGAGGATCAAATTTATTCAAAATTGTTTGAACTTTGTCCTGATTTAATTTTTTAAATAACATAGCAACAGTAGCTAGTTTTAATACCTTAGAATCAACTTTAGGCATTTCTGTAGGGATTGTAGGCGCAGTAGGTAATGGAGGTAAACTTCCATCAGCACCTATTGGCATTCCTCCATGTTCTTGCTGTTGTTGCATTTCTTGAGCCATTCTATCCATGTTAGATTGGGACATTGCATATTCCATCAATCCTTCATCAATAGCACCTTTATTTTTTAATTCGGTAATAGCTTCTGCATATTTCTTTTTAACATGGTGTTCGATAAGTTCCAATATTTTATCGTGAGGTAGTCCTTGCGAGAAGGTTTGTTTTGCAATTTCAAAAATAGTATATGCAATCTGTTGCATAATAGGGTCCCAATATTGTTGAGGAATTCCTGAACGAATAACATCAACAGATTTGTGGAAAGACCATTCTGCAATAATTTGTGTAATTGTAATTGATTGTTCTGCATTAAAGTTTAAATTAGGATCTTGGGCTAAAGTTTGCCCTGAAAGCATTGCAAAATTACCCAAAGTGTTTATAACATATTGTTTTTGAACATCATTAAAGTCTTGTGGTACAAGCTCTTGAGCCTGAGCAGCAAGATTTTGGGCAAATTCTTCGTAATTAAAATCTTTTGTAGCCATTTATTTACCCTTCCTGAGATGTTCCTTCTTCAATCCAACTTTTTATCTTATCAGCACTTTCTTCGTTTATTTCACTAGAAATATTATCGATAGAATCTAATAGCAAGTTTTCATCAAATTGAGGAATAGCTGCTCTTTGTTGTTGATTTATTAAATCTTGAGCTAACTCGGATTGACGTTGTGTTAATTGACTTGCTCTTGAGTTGATGTCGTTTAACTGTCTTTCTTGCTCCATAGCTCTTTGACGTAAGTTTTCAACTTCCATTTCATTTTCTTCTTTTATGCGTTTTACTTTAGCTGAAATTGCATTGAATATGAAAATTAAACCTACAGCAGAAAGTATCAATGCTAACCACCATGGATTACCTGTTTCGTCAACTTTTGGCAAGTTTTGTTGTCTTTCTGGTGTTAAGTATGGGTCTGTTGAAGTTGTGAACGCAATAGAAACGTCTTCTGCAGTTACTTTTGGACTTGCTGCTCTAGCAATAAGATCTTTTAATTCTTCTGGAGTTAAATCAGCAGAATAGTTGTTCTTGTCGATAGTTACTGCAATTGAAACTTCTTCAACTACACCAGGTTTGATATATTCATTTGTTTGAGTTTTTGTTACTCCGTATTGAGTTTCTGTTGCTTGTCTTGAATAGTTTCTATTTTGACTTGAATCCGCAGAACCTCTTGGCAATCCGTTTGGTAAATATGTACTTACTGCATTGATTCCTTGAGATTGATCTCTTGTTTGATCTCCTAAGCCTTCTCTGAATGATTGTTCTGATACAGAAGCTTTTTTATTTGGATCGTATTCGATAGTGAATCTTTCAACAGGAGCTTGTCTCAAGAAGGTACTAACTGTTACAACATAATTTCCTGGACCAACTAAACGATCAAGTTGTTTAGAAATTTTCTGTTGCATGTATTTATCATTTTCTTCAAGTTTTTGAAGCATTTCATCTTCTGCATCCATTACGCTATGATATACATTACCGCTAGTATCAGTAATAGCGATATTGTCAGCAGTTAAACCTGAAACACTCCCGATAAGTAGGTTTGTAATAGCTTTAACTTCCATTCTATCAAGCATTGTTCCATTCGGAAGAACAACTTGAACTGTAGCTGTCTTTGGTTTTTGACCTTCAAAATAGTTTTGTTGTTCAGGTATAGAAATAAATACTGTTGCGTTTTGAATTTTGCCAATGCGTTTAATTAAACGAGCCAATTCTCCATTCATTGCAC
>JAFUPZ010000120.1 GCA_017472545.1 bacterium
AATTTAGGCAACATCATTTTTTGACGAACTAAATTGATACCAAAGAATACTTTTCTTGGTTCCAAACCGATTTTTTCACCAATTACTTCGTGAGCATCTGGGTTTGGAAGTGGTAACATTAACTTATAAAGCAATTCAATTTGTTCCAATTGTTCTCTGCTAACCAATAATTGTTTTGGTGCAGCATTTCTATTATTTGGTCTTCTATTATTGTTAAATCTATTATTTTGAGGTCTTCTTTGTTGGAAACCACCTTGACGGTTATTATATCCGCCGCCTTGACGATTGTTATTATAACCACCTTGACGATTGTTGTAACCACCGCCTTGACGATTGTTATATCCGCCACCCTGACGATTGTTGTTATAACCACCTCTATTATTGTAGCCACCACCACGATTATCGCGATAGCCACCTTGATTATTATATTGACGTTGTTGTGGTCTATTGTATGGTCTTTGGTTATCATCACCACCACTAGAATAACTACTATAGAATTGTGGTTTATTCTCTGTTGAATAATTACGTGGTTGTTCTTGAGCTTCTGCTGGAGCAGAACCTTCTGGAGCGTCAGATGCGCCAACCATCATTTTTTTATCCGGGTACAAACAATCCGGGCAAATAACTCTTTTAGGGTTTTTAGTCTCAAACTCACGACCGCACTTAATGCACTTGTTTACATACATAATAAAAGCCTCTTAATTGATAAAAAAATAACTCATAATAAAAATAAATTTAAGGTAACATTCCTCACAATATAAATCGATTTCAAATAAAAAATATAACTTATACTACTATTTTAACATGAAAACAAAATATTCGCAAGTGTTTTAACAAATTATTTTTCGACCATAAAAGTCACTGGTCCATCGTTTACCAACTCAACATCCATCATCGCCGCAAATCTTCCAGTTTGACAAGGAATCCCTAGAGCTTTAACTTGCGAAATAAAATATTCATACAATTCATTCGCCATCTGAGGTGGCGCAGATTTGTCAAAGCTTGGACGAGTACCTTTTTTGCAATCTCCACATAATGTAAATTGAGAAACAATTAACATCTCTCCATTCACATCTTGGATTGAAAGGTTCATTTTTTCATTTTCATCTTCATATATACGCAACTTTGCAAGCTTTTCGGCAAGCTTGTCCGCGTTTTCTTGGGTGTCTCCTTTTTCAACACCAAGAAAAACCAACATACCCGCACCAATTTGCGAATACAACTCTCCGTCTATAGTTACTGATGCGCGCTTAACTCGTTGAATAAGGGCTTTCATTGTTATACACCAGCTTTTCCAAATAATTCAGCTTTAGTAATTTTTCTACCGCAACATTTGTCTTCGTCACAGAAGCCCCATTTTTCGCATTTTGGAACCAAATAAGATTTCAACCAAGGCTCTTCTGCAATTAAAACATCGCACATAGCCTTAACCATACATCTAATTTCATATTGCGCACGAGTACAAAGTCTTAAATTAGCCAAGTGAATCATCTCTCTCAAATTCAAACTAGCTACAAGAGAACTTGCTGCCGCGTTTGGCATAACAAAACGAGCATCTTCTGCTGGAATACCAGCTTCCACAAACTCTTGATACTGTTCAGAAATTTGTCCCATAAAAGCAACAAATTTTTCTTTCAATTCAGGATTTCTTTCAATTGTTGGAGGAATAATATAATCAAACTGACCTTTTTCTTTAACATAACGTTGAGATTTTTGAGAAAAAGACATATGACGATGACGAACTAATTGGTGAGTACAAGCTCTTGAAACATTTGAAATAGCAAAACTAACTTGAATATGTTCAATAGTCGAATAATGCCCAGAACCAACAACTCTTTCGATTAATTTTAACATTTTTTCTTCATCATCAGTTGACTCATATATGTTTATTGGATAATCCGCACTATAACAAGTTCTACACGCTGTATAAATAGTTTTCAACATATTTTCCGGTTTAGAAATCAAATGAACAACCGGTTTATTATTATTTTCCATACTAATCCCTACTCCTTTTTAAAAAGCATATAACATGTTTAATCTTAAAAGCAACTATTTTAAAGATTTTTAAACTTTAGCGCGCAACTTTTGGAACTCAGAATATTCAACTTCTGTTAATAACTTATACAACTTGACACTTCGGCGCTCAAATTCACTATAATTCTCTTTAAAATAATAATCAAAATCAATATCATTATCTAAAGCTTTGAACGCATTATAAAGCTTTTCTCGCAAATCATCCCTAATAACATTTAATTTAGCAAGAAAATCCATCATCATTAACAATTGCACGCTATATTTACAGCGCTCCCAATGTCCTGCATCCTTCAAAGATTGCTCTGCTCTTTGATAAGATTTTATAGTATCAAAAGTTTCATCAGAACGTTTGTATGTAATCTGATCTGAACGTCCTACAAGATAGAAGTATAAAGGTTCATTCAAATAAGTTACTTTTTTCGCTTTTGAGTAGACCGCAGCCCAGTATGGAACATCTTCAAACACCATATCTTCCCAAAACAAAACATCTTTAATCAAACTTGTTTTGTACATTTTGCACCAAGTCATAACTGGTATCAATTTGTACATATCAGGCTCTATCGATTCAATATTAAAAGGATTATTTTCAAAACTTTTACCAAAATCTGAAATAGTTAAAATCCTACGGTCATTAAAATTATGAGTTCCCCAAATATAGTCAAAAATAACAATATCCGAATCATTTGCAATGGCATTGTTATAAACCTTTTCTACCAAAACAGAAGAAATATAATCATCCGAATCCACAAAAATTGTATATTCACCCTGAGCAAGCTTTACTCCCATATTACGAACAGAAGATAAACCACCATTTTCTTTGTGGTAAATCTTAATTCGAGAATCCAATTTTTGGTAGGCTTCAAGGATTTTCGCAGAATCATCTGTTGATCCATCATTTATACAAATAATTTCAATATCCTGAAAAGTTTGATTAATGATAGAATCCAAACACCTTGATAAATATTTCTCAACGTTATAAACGGGAACTAAAACTGAAACTTTTGCCATAAACCAAGTTTAATATATTTATCAAAAGTAGTCAATAAAAATTAGTATTGTCTTAGACTTCCTGTTTTTGCTGTACGTGAGGTATTATAATATTTACCACCGTATGCTGCGCGTTGTGCAGGTGTCATTTGTTTTAGAATCTTTTTGTGCTTGTCATTGCGAGCCAAAGGCGTCGCAATCTCATTATTTGAGGAGATTACTACGTCACTGCGTTCCTCGTAATGACCAATATATTTACCCCTGTCATCCT
>JAFUPZ010000121.1 GCA_017472545.1 bacterium
ACTATCAGAAACTTTGATGCATTAAACGATGTAAACAACCTTATTGATTCTGCTAATAGCATTAAAAAACATGGTTTGAATCATGAAGTTACAATTACTATGATGGAACTTCCTTATGGCTGTTCAGGTGCTCACGATGTTGCATTCTATGAAAAAGTTCTTAGAAATATCTTTGATTCAGGTTTACCATTTGATTCTTTAGCATTTAAAGATGCTTCTGGTACTTCAAATCCAAGAAAAGTATTTGAAACAATCAAAATGGCTCGTGAAATCTTGGGTTCTGATGCTCACATTAGATTCCACTCTCACGAAACAGCTGGTACAGCTTTAGCAGCTTATATGGCAGCTTTAGAAGGTGGTGCTGATGGTATCGATTTATCTATGAAACCTGTATCTGGTGGTACAGCTCAACCTGATATTGTTTCTATGTGGCACGCATTAAAAGGTACTGAATACGATTTAGGTATTGATATTGAAAAAATTCTAGAAACTGAAGAAATCTTCAAAGAATGTATGAAAGATTACTTCTTACCTCCAGAAGCTTTAGCAGTTAACCCAATGATTATTCAATCTCCACTTCCAGGTGGTGCATTAACAGCTAATACTCAAATGCTTCGTGATAACAATTTGATGGATAAATATCCTGAAGTTGTTGCTGCAATGAAAGAAGTTGTAGAAAAAGGTGGTTTCGGTACTTCTGTTACTCCAGTTTCTCAATTCTATTTCCAACAAGCATTCAACAATGTAATGTTTGGTAAATGGAATAAAATTGCTGAAGGTTATGGAAAAATGGTTCTTGGTTACTTCGGTAAAACTCCTTGTGAACCAGATGCAGAAATCGTTAGAATTGCTTCAGAACAACTTGGTTTACAACCTACAACTGAAACAGTTGTTGACTTAAACGATAAAGATGAAACAAAAGGTATTGCTGCGGCTACAAAAATGCTTCAAGATGCTGGTTTGGAAGTTAACGATGAAAACATCTTCATTGCTGGTGCTTGTAAGGAAAAAGGTATCTTGTTCTTACAAGGTAAAGCAACAGTTGGTGTTCGTAAAAATGAAAAACAAGCAGAAGCTCCTGCAGCTGGTGGTTCATCAGATGGTTCTAATGCTTATACAGTTACTATCAATGGTAAAAAATACGCAGTTGCATTGGAAGGCGAAAAAGCTACAGTTAACGGTAAATTGTTTGACTTCTCAGTTAAAGAAGGTATCGAAGCTAAAGCTGCAGCTACTGGTGAAGGAACTCCAATTAAAGCAGCTTTACCTGGTAACGTATTAAAAGTATTAGTTGTAGAAGGCGATTCTATTGCTGAAGGTGATGTTATCGCTGTTGTTGAAGCTATGAAAATGGAAACAGAGATCAAATCTCCTGTTTCTGGTACAGTAAATTCTGTTGAAATCGAAGTTGGTAACAAGGTTCAAGCAGGTCAAGTATTGGTAACTGTAGGTTAGGAGGTCAAAAATGGATTTAAAAGAAGGTTTATTGGCCTTATGGCAATCTACAGGCATTATGAATATGGTGGAAAGTGTTGATCCAACTATTACTAATGGGTTTGAACAATTTCTACATCAGTTTGGTCACCCAATTATGCTTGTAATTTGCTGTTTCTTATTATGGCTGGGTATTAAAAAACAATATGAACCATTATTGTTGGTACCAATTGCATTTGGTGGTTTATTGTCAAATATTCCACTTGCAGGTATTGCTGATCCAACAGGGTTCTTAGGAATTATTTATGAAGCAGGTATTCATAAAGGTTTGTTCCCTCTAATTATTTTCATGGGGGTTGGAGCTATGACAGATTTCGGTCCGTTAATTGCTAACCCTAAAACAGCACTTTTAGGTGGTGCTGCTCAGTTTGGTATCTTTGGTGCCTTATTGTTAGCGTTATGTTGTTTTGGATTTACACTACCAGAAGCTGGGTCTATCGGTATTATCGGTGGTGCAGACGGTCCTACTTCAATTTTCGTAACTTCAAAGTTGGCTCCACATCTATTGGGTGCGATTGCTGTTGCAGCATACTCTTATATGGCGTTGGTTCCAGTTATTCAACCACCTATTATGAAATTGCTTACTACAGCTAAAGAACGCCAAATCCAAATGGATCAATTAAGAATGGTATCAAAAAGAGAAAAAATCGTTTTCCCTCTAGTTGTATTATTCTTATGTATCATTTTCTTGCCAGACGCTTGTCCGTTAGTTGGTGCCTTGACATTTGGTAACTTGTGTAAAGAATGTGGTGTTGTGGATAGACTTTCTGATACTATGCAGAATGCCTTGATCAATATAGTTACAATCTTCTTGGGTTTGTCTGTAGGTTCAAAATTATCTGCAGAACAGTTCTTAACTGTTCAAACATTATTCATCTTACTTCTTGGTATCCTTGCATTCTCATTTGCAACTGGTGCTGGTGTATTGATGGCTAAGTTGATGAACTTGTGTGAAATAATCATTGCGAAAATGCAAGGAAGAGAACCAAATCTTATCAACCCATTAATTGGTTCAGCTGGTGTATCAGCAGTTCCAATGGCTGCACGTGTTTCTAATAAAGTTGGTTTGGAATTTAACCCTCAAAACTACTTATTGATGCACGCTATGGGTCCTAACGTATCAGGTGTTATAGGATCTGCAGTTGCGGCTGGTATCTTGTTAGCATTATGTCACTAGTCTTCAGCCGGATGGGGCAATATGCTACCACTTAATTTGATACTTGTCAGTGTATTGAAATAAATCAAAAAGCTCCTCAGTAGAGGGGCTTTTTTCGTGCTAAAATTGTGTTATGAATAAAACGTTGGGTATTATAGATTCAGATAATAAAGAATTGATATTTGCTATAGAAAAGTATTTTGCTTCAAGGGATGTAGAAGTAAAAGTGATTTCTGTTGATTATAATATGGCAGAATTCGATTTAGTTGTATCTACAGATTTTAAGTTAGATGGGTTGATTAAGCATAGTAATATATTATCTGTTTTTCCTGCTCTTTTACCTTCATTTAAGGATGAAGAAAATCCGATACTTGCATCTTTTTTATCTGGAGTTAAAGTTACAGGGATAACGATATATTCTGTTATGAGGAATAAAATATTAGCTCAATATCCAGTATTGATTGGTTTAGATACTACAATTCTTGAATTAACAGAGGAACTTTTGAATATCGCACAGAAAGTTTATCCTGTGGTTATAGATGCAGTTCTTAATGATAAAGTATTTGATTTTTCTGACTTAATGACTTCTAAATGTAATAGTGGTTGTGGTGCTTGTGGCGGTTGTCATTAGTTTTTATTGTTTTTCTCAACGATAATGTTCAATTTATCTATTACACCATTAAAAAATGTTTTATTGCTCTTATGCTCTGGTTTTATAGCTTTAATCTCCGGAGTTATATGAGCTGGATTATTTGATTTTATTCTTGCTGAGTAAATTGATTTAATTTCTTTGATTATTGATTCGTTCATATTATTGTTCAAGTCTCTTAATTCCTATTAAGGGTAATTTAGTCTAGTCTATACGTTTGAAATGGAAATATTTATAGGGTTTCCATAGGTTCAACTACGAAATCTATAATGAAAGTTCCAGTAGTTGAAAAAGCTGCATTTAGGGCGGAATCTATCTCTTCTAGTGTAGTTACTCTAAGTGCATTAGCTCCGTAGCTTTTTGCAAGGGTCAAAAAGTCGGGGTTTGATATTTTTGTTTGGGAATAATTGCCGTCGCAAAGTTTTTCTTGCAATTGTCTTACCATACCCAAATATCCATTGTTTAATATCATTATTTTGATATTAAGATTATTGTCCATGCAGGTTGCAAGTTCGTGTAAGCCCATTTGGAATGAGCCATCTCCTGTTATGCAAACTATTGTTTTTTCTGGGTTTGCTACAGCTGCTCCAATTGCAGCTGGAAAGCCAAATCCCATAGTGCCAGAACCTCCAGAAACGAAGATTTTACGGTCTTTATTGAATTTTAAGTTTTGTACAGCCCATAGTTGGTGTTGTCCAACTTCTGAGGTGAAGGTTATATTTTTTCCTTTTGTGAATTCTTCAATTTTTCTGATAACTTCAAATGAATGAAGAAGGTTTGTTTGACGTTCTCTTTGTTTGTTTAGAGTTTTAAATGTTTGTGCTTTTTTATTCCAGACAGAAAAATCGATAGATTCATAATCTTTTATTAGAGATAAAAATTGCTTAGCATCTCCAATATAGTAATCTGAAGCTTGTATAAATTGTGAAATTTCGTCTTTATTTATATCGATTTGTATAAATTTGTCCGCTATGTTTGTATCTTTGAATACGCATGTAATTCTATCATTGAATCTTGCGCCTAATGATATAATTAAATCAGATTCTTTGATGATTTCGTTAGCGGATTTATCTCCAAAAATCCCAATCATACCAAAGTAATTATTGTCATCTTGAGGAAAAGTTCCTAATCCCATCATAGTATTGACTACAGGAATTGAATACGATTTTGCAAAGTCGAATAATTCCTGTTCTGATTTTGAATGTACAATCCCACCACCGGCAACAATTACTGGTTTTTGTGAGGATTTTAAACGATTATATATTCTTGAAATTGCACTATCAGAAATTATAACGGATTGCTCCTCTTCTAATGTTTCGATGCTATTAAATGGTGTTTGTTCTGAAAAAACATCTTTTACAATATCAATGACTACTGGTCCTTTTTTACCAGAAGTTGCAATTTTGAAAGCTTTATTAAATGTGGTTGAAATTTCTGAAGCTGATGTTATTTGGAAAGTTTGTTTTGTGCAAGATTTTGTAATGTCACAAATATTAGCTTCTTGAAACGCATTTTTACCTAATAAATTTTGAAATACTTGACCCGTAATGACAATTAGTGGATAACCATCTAAATACGCGTTAACTATTCCTGATACAGTATTTGTTGCTCCGGGTCCTGATGTTACTAGCACAACGCCACATTTACCTGTTTCTCTAGCGTATCCCTCTGCTGCGTGTACGGCAGATTGTTCGTGTCTGACAAGAATATGTTTTATATCAGACTGGTTGAATAATTCGTTATAAACATCTAAGACAATTCCACCAGGATAGCCAAAAATAGTATCAACACCTAAATTCTTAAGTGTTTCGAATAATATTTTTGAACCTTTTAATGTCTTTGTTTTGTTTTCAACTAGCATGAATAAATGTATCCCTTGTCTGACTTTTTAATATTATCATAGACATTTTATGTAGGCAATAAAAAAGGCGGATTTTTACATTTGTAAAACTCCGCCTTATACTTTTTTTTAAGAAATTAAATTACTTGCCTAATAGTGTGTTCCAAGCATCTTTCTTTTCTTGAAGTTTCTTTTGGTTTGCTTTTTGTCTAGCTTCTGCGTCTTTTTTAGCTTGGTTTTGTTTGTCTTGCCAAGCTTTTTGTTGTTTAGCTATTTCAGCTTCTCTAGCTTTTTTTCTAGCTTCAGCATCTTTTTTAGCTTGGTTTTGTTTATCTTGCCAAGCTTTTTGTTGTTTAGCTATTTCTGCCTCTCTAGCTTTTTTTCTAGCTTCAGCATCTTTTTTAGCTTGTTCTTGTTTTTTTGCCCATTCTTTTTTCTGTTTAGCTATTTCAGCTTCTCTAGCTTTTTGTCTAGCTTCGGCATCTTTTTGAGCTTTAGCTGCAGCTGTTTCGTGTTTGCTAACAGTTGAAGAAGCTTTATTTAATGCATCTGTTAATGGTCCAGCTTGAGCTGCTGTACCAATTGATAATACTGATAATGCCATAAGTGAAACTAATAATTTCTTCATTCCATTTCTCCTTTCACTTGGTCAGAACTTAAAGAATCTAGTTTTATCTTTTTGCTTTCTAACCTTTTTTCTAAATACTCTAACTCTTTTTGTTTAATTCTTTTTTTATGTTCTTGTTTTTCAATTTGTTTTTTGTTCTTAATATACTTTTTAAAACGATTTTTTCTCTGTTTTTGTTCATTTTTTATATCTTTTGGTTCTTTTGATTTTTCAATATTTTGATCAAGTTCAATCCCTTGAGTTGATTGAATTGGTTCATCATTTTTTGCAATAGCTGAAGGGCTAATGCTGATGATACCTAAAAGTAATAAACACAAAAACAAATTTTTCATATTATAAGTGTATTCCAAATTCTAGTATTTTGCAATGATTTCGTTGATTCCCTTTTGTGCAACTTTGAAGATTTCTAGCATTTGGTCAAATTCATAAGGTTCACCTTCAGCAGTTGTTTGGAATTCAATAATTTTACCACTTTTAGTTAGAACAATATTAGAATCAACTTGAGCATGAGAATCTTCTTCGTAATTCAAGTCAAGTTTAACTTCTCCGTCAATAATCCCTGCAGAAATTGCTGCTACTGGTTCTATGATAGGGTTTTCTTTTAGTGTTCCGTCTGCTAAAAGTTTTTCAACAGCATCTGCTAAAGCGACATATCCGCCACAAATACTTGCAGTTCTTGTGCCACCGTCAGCTTGAATAACATCCGCATCTATAGTTATTGTTACATCTGGCATTTTTTCTAAATCAACACAAGCTCTTAAGCTTCTGCCGATTAGTCTTTGGATTTCTTGAGTTCTTCCTGAAATTTTTGTACGTTCTCTTTGACATCTTGTAGAAGTTGATGAAGGTAGTAATGAGTATTCTGCTGTTAACCAACCTCTAGGATCATCTTTAGCCATCCATTTTGGTTTACCTATTTCAACAGAAGCTGTTGTTATGACTTTTGTGTCACCAAATTCAACTAACACTGAACCAAGTGCATGTTTTGTATAATTTTTGGTGAATTTGATTTCTCTTGTTTCGTTGTTTGCTCGATTTTCAAGTCTCATATCTAACTCCTTTTATTTATTATTATTTATATTATCCCTCATAGTCCCAAATGTAGATTTGTCCACAATATCTGCATACTGCATGTTCATTCATAAATTGTAAATCTGGGACGAAAACGTAACCATCTACAGTGATTTCAATTTCATTTTTGTCATTGTATTTTTGCGAAAAATTTCTATCGCCTGTATAGTCAGGTGAGAACATTAATTCAAATTTATCTTTAGATTTGCAATTTTTGCAGATAAACATTGATTATTCTTCCTCTTCTTCGTTTTTCTTTGTTTTTTTAGATTTTTTGTTATTGTTGCGATTTTTTAGTTCTAATTCAGTTAAATTCATATACCATAGTGTCCAGCAAATGCTTCTTATTGGTAGTGTTAAACCTGTGATTATTGCAAATAGTATACTGTAATATATCTTTTCTGAAATCATATCAGGAGTGATAACTGGTTGTTTTAGTACCGTAAGTAATTCATTTGTGAATTCTAATGGCATAGCTGTTGAAATAGGGTTAAATAAACCATAAATTTTGTCAGTGAGATTTAGGTAGTCAAATACTACAGAAATTCCTTGTGTAATTATATAGATTGAGAAGAAAGCTAAAATTGCCATTAGTAAGAATGTTCTAAACCAATGTCCTTTTACAAGCTGAAAGCTTCTTTTAAATATTTCATAAGTTTTTAATTCTGGTTCGAAAGTAAAAATTTGATATACCAAAATAAAATAAATCCATAGTACAAAACCTGGTACCATAAAAAAGATACTTGAGCCAAGTGAACTTAATAATCCCACAGCAAGTAATAACAGTACAAAAGGGAAAGTCCTTCTTGTTGCAACTTCGTTATGGGATTGAAAATCATACACTTTTCCAGTGCTAATTGCACCTTCTGTCATAGAGTTAAGAGCAACGTAAGCAACCATAAAATCCCAAAAAGCTTTGACAAAGATTAAAAGTCCAGGTACAGCAAGTAGCAAAACAAGGAGCATTGCAACCCATGGGTTGTCTACTTTTGCAACGATTAAGTCTGTAAAACCTAGTGCAAGTCCAAAAGATAACGCAATCCCTACCAATTGTCCAAATACAGGAAATAGCATGTAAGTAAGAAATTTATCAATGTTTGTAAAATAAATTTTAATACCTTCAGCTAAAACGAACCATATACTATTCAAAATTTTATATTTGGACATATACCCTCCTTCATTGTATTATAATTTTATTACAAATAGGTTTATAAAAACAATGCATGATTACAAAGACTTAATTAAACAATTTACAAAAGATGATTTTTTAGAAAATCGAGTGAATTTGCATATTCACACCACGTATTCAGATGGTGACGCAGAGTTTTTGGATGTTGTTCAACAATCAAAAGAGAAAGGCTGTAAACTTATCGCAATAACTGACCATAATACTGTTCAAGGTCATATTGAAAATCCTGATTGTGGTGTTCTTACAGGTGTTGAGTTTGATGTTTGGTATAAGTATATATTTTTGCATTTACTAGCTTATGGAATTGATGTTAATAGTTCTGCGCTAAAGCCTTTTTTAGCACAGTCAAAACCTGAAACAGAGTCGGATGTTTTGAGATTTTGTTCTAAACGTAATATAAAAGATTTGATTGAAGCTATTCATAAAGCTGGAGGTATTGCGGTTTTGGCCCATCCTTGTTGCTGTTGGGCGTTAAGCTTAGATAAATTTGTTTCTGATTTGGTTGAAATGGGTTTAGATGGTATTGAAGTATATTATCCATATCCTAGATGGAGAAAGTATATCAAGTTTTCTTCTCCTGATAGTATTGAGAAAATCGCAGAAAAATACCGCCTATTAAAAACAGGTGGTACAGATCTTCATACAAAATTTTTACCTTAATCTTCTTTTAGATGTTTAAAATGTTTCCAGATGTATAACCCAAATAAAATAACGCAAGCAAGAACGATTACTACATCAAATTTGTGCCAAATATCTTTCATCTTGTCTAAATTTTGACCTAGTTTTACTCCAACATAAACAAGTAAATAACTCCAGATTAGAGAACCTAAAAATGTGAAAGTGAAGAAAGTCCTTTTTCTTGCTTTTAGGATTCCTGCAGGAAGTGAAATGAAGGTTCTTACAACTGGTAACATTCTGCAAATGAAAAATGCCCAATCTCCGTATTTATCAACCCATTTGTCGGCATCTTCTAGATCTTTTTTTGATACGAGAAAGTATTTGCCGTATTTTTCAACAAATGTTCTTCCCCCAAAGTAGCCTATGTAATAAGATGGTAAAGAACCTAAAACACAACCGATTGCGCCTGCAAATGATGCTGTGTGGAAGCCCATTTCTCCTTTTGATACTAAATATCCAGCAAAAGGAAGGATTGCTTCTGAAGGTAGTGGAATGTTGCATGACTCAATAGCCATAAGTAAAGCAACTCCAGCTGGTCCCATAGCTGTAACTACACCTTCAATCCAATTAATAAGTGGTAATAAAATATTATCTAACATCTTTTCTCTCCCTAATGATAAAATTATACCAAAAAGATAAAATTTCTAAACACTTGAATAATTAATAAAATAGTGTTATAATATATCTAAGAGGATATATTAGTTTTCTAATGGATAAGTATATTCCTATGCCCTTTGAAAAATAGATGTCATTACGAGCCACGAAAGTGGCGTAGTAATCGCATGATATAACAAAAGCAGTCATCCTGAACTTGATTCAGGATCTCATAACAGAACAGAAAAATTGTTCGATGGTGAGATAGCGTATCAAGTACGCTATGACAGAAACAAAACAAAAATCGTCATTAAAAATTAAAGTATTTTGTGTCATTCAGAGGCGAAGCCGTGGAATCTCAAAATATTTTAACGATGAAAAACAAAAAGCGGTCATTCCGGACTTGATCCGGAATCTATCAGTAACAATAGAAATAGAATTGGCATTGATAGACCCTGAATCAAGTTCAGGGTGACGAACAAAAAACAATGTGCTAATAAAACTTGAGGTGTTGATTATGGGATTTAAGACTAGCAAATATATGACAGGAATGAAGAAAAGTGCAAACTTCAAAACTCTTTCTGTTGCTGCGTTAACTGGTGTTGCATCTTTAGGTCTTGTAAATGGGGCAAGTGCTGCAGATACAACCACAATAACAACTCCATTACCAGAAGGTATAGAAAAAACTATTGAACTTCAAACAACTTACGGCGAAGGTAATACTTCTGTAACTCAAGATTTTACAATTTTAGGTCAAGAAATACCATATACATACAAATTTGATAACTTATACGGTGATGAAAATGGTGACGCTTCTGTAACTACTGAGGCAACTGTTTTAGGACAACCTGTTACATTTACTTATAAATACGATAGTTCAACTACATCATCAAGACAAACTAGTTTTGATGGTAGTGATATCAATAGTAGCTTTATAGGTAACTACGTTACATCATCACAATATGATCTGAATGGTGGTGCGATTTATAATCTTAAAGGTACAATTGGTGATATTAATTCGTCGTTTGTTGGTAATCGTTCTAATGGGCACGGAGGTGCAATACAAAATGACCATGGCAAAATTAATAGTATAACAGGTGTCTTTATAGGAAATTATTCCACGAGTTATGTGGGTGGTGCGATATCAAACGACCCTAATACAACATCTAGTTATACTGATCGAACTCTAACGACTATTGGAAATATAAATGCTAATTTCATTGGTAATTATGTAGATACTGTATATTCTCGTTATGCTGCTCGTGGTGGCGCAATTCATAATGAAAAGGCCACATTTGAAGATATTACTGGGAATTTTTTGGGTAATTATGTTAAAACAGTAGGTACTGGTTATGGTGGTGCTATTTATAATCACTCAGGTAATAATAATTCTGTGATAGGAAATATAACAGGTGATTTTGTCGGTAACTATGTTGAAGCTACGAATAGTGCATCAGGTGGTGCTATTTATAATTACTATGCAAAAATTTCTAGTATTACAGGTGATTTTATAGGCAACTACGTTCAGGCTACAAATAATGTATCAGGTGGAGCAATTCACGTTAATTATTACAGTCATCTTGGTAATATAACAGGCGATTTTATAGGAAACTATGCACAGGGTTCTTCTTCTGCCTCTGGCGGAGCGATTCATAATGATAGAGGTACAATAGGCGATATAACAGGGGATTTCATAGGGAACTATGCTCAAGGTGGTTCTTCTGCCTCTGGCGGAGCGATTTATAATGTTACTGGTACAATAGGCGATATAACTGGCGATTTTATCGGCAACTATGCTTCTTCTTCTTCTGCCTATGGCGGAGCGGTTTATAATACTGGAATAATCGGTTCAAAAGATGAAAATGGTAACGTTGTTGGTGGTTTGATTAATTCATCACTTATCGGCAATTATGCCAAATCTGAAACAGGTACTGCACAAGGTGGTGCTATCTATACAAATAAAAACTTGAACTTGATAGTAGATAATGCAGCAGTTGAAATCCGTGATAACTACACAGAATCAGCAGGAGTAAAAGACGATAACGCAATTTATCTAGGTAACGCAAGTGCAAAATTAACATTGAATATTAAAAACAATGGTTCATTATTATTAAAAGATAATATTGATGGTGTAAATGGAACATTAACAGATATTACTGGTGATGGAACAGGTACATTGTACTTGCAAAACGATATCAGAATAGATGTAACAATGGGTAATATCACCTTAAATACAATCAATGATGCTGTAAGAGTTAATAACATGAAATCATTAACATTAACAGGTGATGTTAATATGGCAGTAGATGTTGATCTAGCAAATGCACAAATGGATAGATTAACAGCAACTGCATATGGTACACATGCAGGAAACTTAAACGTAATCGGTATGAATATGCTATCTGATGCAACAGCAGATGTTACATCAATTCTATTTGCAGAACAAGGTTTAAAAGATAACGTAACCTATGGCGGAGAAGAATTACCTCATAGTAATTACCAAACAACACTATATACACCAATTTATAAATATAATGCATCTTATGACAATAGAGAAGATGCAGGCTACTTCGTATTCACAAGAGGAGATAAAATCCCAGTAGCAGATGGAGGTTCTTCAAATCCATCAAACGCATTCAACCCAGCGGTATTAGGTTCATCAACATCAGCAACAGTTGGTGCAACAGCAACAATGAACCAAGCATTTAACTATGCATTCCAACACTCAGCAGACTATATGCATATCCCATATCTAGAACGAGTATCAATGAAAGATAGAAACAAATACGCACTATCAATCACAGGCGATGCAACAGATATGGGAAGATTCTCTCCACTATACCAACCAAGTGACGAAGGGTCATCAGTCTGGGTAAAACCATATGCAACATTCGAAAACGTTCCACTTAAAAACGGTCCAAAAGTAAGCAATATTACATACGGTACATTAGTCGGCTTCGATAGTGAAATGCAATCCCTAAAACGTGGTTTGGATAGAGTATGGACAGGTTACATAGGTTATAACGGTGCATCTCAACGAT
>JAFUPZ010000122.1 GCA_017472545.1 bacterium
AATTAAAGAAGCAGTCGAAAAAGAATTTTCTAAAAAAGATTTAGTATTATTCAAAGATTACCTAAAAAGATACAGAAAAGTTTTGAGAACTTTTGTGGATGTAAAATTAAAATAAAAAAGAGCCTTAAGGCTCTTTTTTTTTATTGACCAAAACTTTCTTCTACTTGTTCTGTAGGTACAAACTTTTGTTCTTCTTCGATATTTTCTTCTACAACATCATCTAAATTAGGTTCAACAACCTTTATTTCAGATTTCGGCTCAGGTGTAAAAAACTTTTTCCAGTCTATTTTTTTAGACTTAGTTTTTTCTTCTGGCAAACATTCCTGCTCAGATTGCTCGGATTGCTCAGGTTGTTCGACTTGTTCAGATTTACCCCTTTGCCACCACCAAACAAACTTTTTCTTTTCTTGTTTAACTTCAACTTCATCCACTTCTGGAACTTCTGCCTTTTCAGTTCTTATTAGAGGAATATTTTCCTCCTTAGATTGCTTGTCTAACAAGTCTTCTTCTGTTGGGTCTTCAGACGGAATTTGATCTAAGAAATCTGCTAACTCAGGTGATACATCATCCAAGTGTTCTTGTTCTACAATATTTTCAACTTCGTCAATTTTTTCTGAAATATCTTCTTTTTTATTACGTTTGAACCAGCCAAACCAAGATTTTTTCTCTTTTGGTTGAACATCAGCAGCAACAGCAGGGACTTCTGGTTTTTCAACTACCACAGCTGGCTTATCTTCTCTAACATTCTTTTCAACAGAATTTTGCGCTTCTAACAAATCTAACAAATCATCTACATCTTGAGCTGTTTCAGAAACTTGTTCAACTTGTTCCACTTCAGCAATTGTATCAACAGCCTCATCTACTTTCACTTTAGCAACTTCAGGTTCTGGAACTTTAATTTCAACAGGCGGTACAACAACCGCTGGAACATCTGCCACCTTTGTTGTCATTTCAGATTGAGTAATATTTACATCGACTGGAGTTGATTCTGTTTTTGCTACAATTTCATCAACCTTTGCAACCTCTTGTTGAGCAGTCTCAGCAACTAACTGTTGATTTTTTTGAATTTCTTCTGCAATTTTATTACTTTGAGTAGACGTGATAGGTGTTATTACTTGAGGTTTTTGTTGTTCAACAATTTGTTTCAAGCTTGTTGGTTCAAGTTCGATAATTTCATCATCATCTTTTAAAACAAGGACTTTTCTTGATTGAACAGTATTGAACTCGGTCAAGTCAACCTGTGCGTGTTTTTCAACGACGGAAGAAGGCGTTTTAGAAACTACTTCTTCAACAACTTTCTCTACTTCTTCAACAGCTTTTTCAAGCTCTGTAACTGCATTTTCTGCAACATCTTCAACCTTAGTAACAGTTTCTTCTACTTCCTCATTTACAGTTTTTACAACTTGTTCAACGTCTTCAGTTGCCTGTTCAACTACTTGTTCAATATTATCTTCTACCACTTCCTGAACTTCTTCTACTTCTTGAACTGTAGTTTCAACAACTTCTGCTACGTCTGATTTTACGTCTTTGATTTCTTGCTCAACGACTTGTTCTACTTGTGCAATATTATCTTCAACATTTTCAGCAACTTTCTCAACTTGCTGAACTTCTTCTACAGTTTTTTCAGCAACATTTTCAGCAACTTGTTCAACTTCATGTGCAACTTCTTGAGCCACATCTTCAACAGCTTGAGTTACTTCAGGGACTTGTTGAGATATTTCTTCGACACGTTCAACAGTTTCAGTTTCAATAGGTTTTACAACATCTTCGTATGCAACTGATGGAACTTTTGTTTGAATAGCACCTAATGATTGAGAAGCCAACATTTGAGCAATTGAAGACTCTCCTCCTAATAATTTATCTTCTGGAGAGCTTGTTAATTTCAAGCCAGATACATCTTCTACATCTGCTAAAACTGAATTTGAAACAGGGTTCAATGCTACAAGTTTGTAATCTGGATTTTCATAAGCAAAACTCAAATTCAAATTATCAAAAGTAGTTCGAATATAATCATACTCTGTTTCTACTTGTTTTGCTGTTAATCTTATATTTGAAGGTACAGTATTACCAGCATTTGCCAACGCAGAAATCACCGGATTTTCATACGCCTTTGCTAAGTCTGCTTTAACACCTTGACCCTTTTCCTTTAATATCTGAGCTTTTAAATAAAATAAATAATTACTCAAAGTTTGCTCTTTTTTTGATAACGGTTTCAAATCTTCATTATAAATATCATTCATATTATTATGAACTTTATCCAAATCAGCCAAAGCTGCTTCAGCATTACCTAATCTATGATAAGCCAATGCTCTTAGATATAAAACTGAATTGTAATTTGAAACGTGTCTATAAAGAAGATTTGTAGCACCTTCAACAACTGAATTAAAATCACCCTTTACATGTTGTGCAATCATTTTGTAATACATACTATTGTAGTCATTTGACTTAAATTTTATCGCATTATCAAAATTTGAAATTGCTGAATCATAATCCCCTAATATCATATTATTCAAGCCAATATAGTAATAGTAAATATGACAATTTGAATTATACCTAATCGCTTTATTAAAATATTCTATAGATTTTTTTGCATCATCAGCAGAAAAAGTCTTTTCCGCTTTGCGATAATACAATTGTCCTAAACTTGCAAAGGTTTCAAAATCGTAAGGATTGTATTTAAGCGCCTCCTCATAAGAACGAACAGCATCATCGTATTGCTCCATTCCTGCCATTGCAACACCCATCAAATAGTGTCCTAAATAATATTTAGGGTAATTTGAAGTTATATACTGGATCTTAAACACAGATTCGTGGAATTGTCCTTGTTCAATCTCTGAAATTGCATCCATAATGTACTCATCCACCCCTTGAGGGTTCAAAATCTTACCATATTTTTGCGGACAATTTATTTTAGCAACATCTTCTTTTTTAGGTTTTGGCAAATAGATATGTGAATTATATTCAAACGCTTTTTCATAAGTTGCCTCATAACTTGGATTGTTCAAAGCTTTTTGAGTATACATTAAACGACCATATAAATTTCCCAATTCTGGATTTTGATACTGACTTTGTTTGTCAGCACCTAGAACAACAGCACTCAAAACTTTTGTGCCAGTTACAAATTTATCATCGTCAGTTTTTAGGGCAATTGCCTTTTTATAATCATTTTCTGCCAATTTGAATTGGTGTAATGCGTAAAAAGCATCTCCTCTTAATTTGTATGCCTCATATTTTTTAGGTTTTGAATTTATATAGACTGTTAAATAAACAATTGCTGATTGAAAATCTTTTTTATCAATAGATGCTTGTGCTTTTTCTAAAGTCTCTTTATTAGCCTTAATCTCATCTTGATCAATCTCAGAAGTCACAACAGGAGTAGTATCATCCTTTGCAAACGCAGGATTTGTAGAAATACCACTTGCTCCCAATACCATAACCAACATCAATAAACAAAATTTTGTCTTCTTATTTTTCATAAACACCCCTACAAACTGACTTTATACCTGCATTATACAATAGAAATCTCAATTGTTAAACAAATTCCAAAAAATGTTTATTTTTGTATATAATGAAACTATGAAAAGATGTTTTTGGGTTGATGAAAAATCAGAAATATATATAAAATACCACGACGAAGAATGGGGAGTTCCAAAATATGATGATAAGGAACTTTTTGAACTTCTAATTTTAGAATCCTTTCAAGCTGGTCTGTCTTGGATTACAATTCTAAAAAAACGAGA
>JAFUPZ010000123.1 GCA_017472545.1 bacterium
ATCATTAGATAATGCTTCAATAGATCCAGCATCTCCAGATTTTGATTTGAATTTCTTGTTGATGTCTATAATTTATGTCAAAATTTTGTTCAATATCGGAGCTTTTGATGACTGTTTAGATATTGGTTATAACGTATTAAATGTTTTAGATAATGAGAAAATAAATTCAATAAATTACGTTGGTATAACTCAAAATGAATTCAAATATTTAGTTGCAGAATGCGTTGGCTATATTGCAGTTGTAGACGTAATTACAATGAAAGAAGATGTTTCTGAATTTTTAAATATTTCAGGAAAATTATTAGATTTTATTCCGCCAAGTTATTCTATATTTAATCAGTTACAAGACTTGGTATATGGAAAAGATGTTAAGGTTTCTGAAAATATGGCGGGGCAAGACCCATTTTCGTCAATTTTATATCATATTATAAATGCGTTTGTTTCTTATAAAAATAACCCAGAAGCTTTTGCTCAAGAAGTTTATAAATCAAAACTAATTGCAAAAATGTCAATGATGCATACGTTTGAATTGTTTACAGATTTGATGATTGGTTATGCTTATGTCCAATTGAAATCTTATAAAAAAGCATCTGCAATCTTGTATAAGATTATAAAATCTGCAAAAGCAAAAGGTATGAATGCAATTGAACATATTGCTTGGTATATTATGAGTATTCTAAATATCAGCGAAGGTAGATATGATATAGCTTATGGTGTTTTGAATAACTCAAATATTCAAATGGAAAAGAATGGAACAATTAGTGAATATTTAACAATGTTAATTAAAGTTAACATGTATAAAGTTTTGATGTGTACAAAATCGCACGACCAGGCGCAGATTTGTATGAATCAGGCTTCTGCTATTGTTCAAAAATATGGTTTAAATTTTAACTTAAATATTGACATTAAGAAAATTCTGTTGGAAAATTCAGGTAACAACAGAGTTGAAAATCAATCCCGAAATATAAGTTCCTCTGTTGGTTCAAGTGAGAGTACAGAAAGGATTTCAGGTTTTGACGAATCAGATATAGATTTGGTCAAACCTCCAGAAACTTTCACTGAATAGTAACTAAACTATCCGTTCAGAAAGAGAGGAAAAATGAAAATATTATTTGCGTCTGCTGAAGTTGCTCCGTTTTCAAAAGCAGGTGGGCTTGCTGATGTTGTGGGAAGTTTGCCAAAAGAATTAGAAAAAGATGCTGAGATTGCAATTTTTACACCACTTCACGGATGTATTGATAAAGAAAAGTATGGCATAAAAGAATTGGAAAATTCTGAAATGTGGCTAACTTTTGGAAATCAGCCTCATAAGTTTAATCTTTATATGACTAAACTTCCAGGAACTGATATAAATGTATTCTTTATCAAAAATGATTGGTATTTTTCTTGTTTTAAAGAAGTTTATCCAAAATATTTAGATCCTCGTTATGAACACGAAAGATATATTTCTTTTTCACTAGCGGTAATGGAATATGCAAAAGCTCTTAATTTCAGAGCTGATGTAATTCACGCTAATGATTGGCATACTGCAATGTTACCGTTGTATTTACATTCAAATTATAAATTTGATGAATTTTGGAAAGATACAAAATCTGTATTTGAAATTCACAACTTGGCTTATCAAGGTATTTGGTTTGAGGATGTAATTGATTTTGCAAATATGAGAAAAGATATTGTATACAATCAATGGGGTTGTGAGCATTATGACAGAGTTAACTGGATGAAAGGTGCAATAAATTATGCAGATAGAGTTGTTGCAGTTTCTCCAACATATTCAAGAGAAATTTTAGGCTCTGAATATGGCGAAAATATGGATTACACTTTACGTGGTGTTCAATATAAATTAAGAGGTATTTTGAACGGTATTGATTATACAGTTTTTGATCCTAAAAAAGATAAAGCATTAGTGAAAAATTATGATGTTAAATCCTTAGCTAAAAAAGAAGAAAACAAAAAAGCAATTTGTGAATATTTTGGATTAGAATATAATCCTGAAAGACCATTAATTGCGCTGATTTCTCGTTTGGTTGATCAAAAAGGTATTGATTTAATTCGCGATATGCAATATGAATTACAAAATTTAGAAGCGGATTTTGTATTTATTGGTAGTGGTGATAGCGCTTATGAAAACCTATTTATTTGGCTATCAAATAATACAAAAAATATCAGAGCTTATGTTGGTTATGATGCAAAATTAGCTAATTTATTATATGCAGGTAGTGATTTCTTCTTAATGCCATCAAAATTTGAACCTTGTGGTTTGAGCCAATTGATAGCTATGCGTTATGGTTCGTTACCAATTGTTAGAGCAACTGGAGGTTTGGAAGATACTATTACTGGTTATCCTTTGGATGATTCAAATGGTTTCAAATTCTGGGCATATAATGGTTGGGATATGCTTAATGCTATCAAATGTGCTTTATATGTTTATACGGACAAGTATGTTTTTGATGCAATGAGAAAATCTGCAATGCAGGCTGATTTCTCTTGGAAGCGTAGTTCAGCTCAATATATGGCTATGTATAGAGAAATTACTAACAAATAGGTGGAAAGTATATATTTACCCCACCCACTTGCGAAAAATTTATTTATATTATATTATTGATATATCGACAAGAAAAGTGAGGTTTTATAAATGGATCAAATAATTAAAGTAGCGTGGGATTTGAACGAAAATACTGATAATAGATATAGATTAGTATATGAAATCGCTGAATTAGCTAAAAAAATTGTTGATGAAAATCAAGCAAGAAAAGCTCGTGAAGATTTCGGTTTCGATGAAATGCACGAAACAACTTACACAAAAGAAAATCCTGTTGAACACGCTTTGATGGTAAAAGCATCTGAAGCTGATGATAACAGATTAGTTGGTTAATAAGTTTTCAAAAGGCACAAAGACGAATAGTTTTTGTGCCTTATTGTATATTTCAGGGGGAGTTTATGATTAAAGATACATTGGATTATATTGAAACTTTTACAGATGGTTTCAAACCAGAAATTGGTATAATTTTGGGTTCAGGTTTAGGTGAAATTGCGGATACTTATAGAGAATTTGTTATTCCGTATAGCAAAATACCTGGTTTTGCAAAGTCAACAATTTCAGGGCACAAAGGTCAGTTAGTTTTTGCACAAATTGGTGGCAAAAAAGTTGTGATGATGCAAGGTCGTAATCATTATTACGAAGGTCATTCAATGCAAGATATAACTTATCCTGTAAAAGTAATGAAAAAATTAGGTGTAAAAACTTTGATTATTACAAATGCTGCAGGTGCAATAAATAAAAGTTATAGACCTGGAGATTTAATGGTAATTACAGACCATATTAATCTTATGGGTTCAAATCCGTTGATTGGGCCAAATGATGAAGAATTAGGAACAAGATTCCCTGATATGTCTGAAATTTATAATAAACAACTTATAAAAATTGTTGATGGAGTTGCAAGAAGTTTAAATTTAGATATTAAACACGGTGTTTATGTTGCTTCATCAGGACCAAGTTATGAAACTCCTGCCGAGATTAAAATGGCAAGATATATGGGTGGGGATGCTGCAGGTATGTCTACTGTGCCTGAGGCGATTGTCGCTAATTATTGTGGAATGAAGGTTATTGGTATTAGTTGTATTTCAAATTTTGCAAGTGGTGTATCAACTAAAAAACTTTCTCACGATGAAGTTATTGAAACTACTACAAAAGTTAGAGCGAAATTTAAAGAATTAGTGTTAAATATCTTAAAAGTTCTATAATTTTGGGCAAAAAATATTTTTAGGGGTGTTATAAATGCTATGCAAGTCAATAATTGTACTTATCATAGTTATAACACCCCAACTTTTACCTCATATAAGTCAGCTTTAAGTAAAAAACTAGATGATGCTGTGCGAGGTAAGCTTACAACTGAAGGTGATATTGTTGAGTTAACAAGCAAGATTGAAGATTTTATTAAAACAGAAGCTACTTCGGATAGGCTATTAGGTAAAGGTACATTAGGGAAAGTTTTTGAGATTGATTCAGATTATGTGTTGAAACTTCCTGTATGGGAAGTTGGATTAGGTGAATTTAAGGTTGTTGCAAGTAAGTTTTCGGATTTAAAAACCTATTATGGTGGTGAATTAATAAGTTTTGGACAGATTAAAATCTTGAGAAATGTATCATCAACTGGAAAACACGCGCCGATAGGGCTTCCATATTCTTATATAAGAGAGCATTCTAGTTTGGAGTGTACATCTTTGTATGAAAAAGAATGTTTACCAAGAATAGTATCACTTCCGCAAAAAACATTTGATGATTTGGCATGTGATTGTTCAAAATTGAATCAGATGCAAGGTTATATGTTTGATTATAGAAATCCTAATAATTTTGTTATTGTAGGAGATGAAATCAGGGTTGTGGATTCAATATGTCGAACTTTATCTTATCAAAATAATTCTGTATCAAACTTGTTAAGGGTGTTTATTTGGGCAGAAGGTGCTGGTCGAGAGGCTGTTTTTAGTCAATCCTTATTAGAACCGCGTAGGCAACTTTTGAAAAAGATTGTCTTAGCAGGTATGAAACACGATTTGCCAATAGTTAGTGGTGGCACAGAATACGTTGTGGAAGAGGTTTTAGAAATGCTTTGCCGTTCAAATGTTTCTGTTGATAAATTTGAACAAAATCTTTCAAAAATAAAGGCGAATTATCCTAACGTTGAAGAAAGATTAAAATATACTCAAGATTATTTAGACACAATTTTTGATAAACTGTAGGTTATTTGTTTTTCGAGATATTATCTATTTCTTGATTTAAATTTTTGATTTGAACTTCTAATTGTGTACGTTCATCAGCAACTGTGTTGAAAGCTTTTTCTAAAGTTTTGATTTTTGCTTCTAAAACTTCTACTCTTGAAGCGCTATTCATACCTGTTACAGAAGTTTTTTCTAATTCTCTTTGGTAAGCTTTTACTTTTTCGTTTTGAGCAGAAAGGAACATATAAACGATTCCTGCCCCTACGAAAACTCCAGCAAATAAAGTTGCAAGAGTATATATACCAAGACTTAGAGCTTTATTAAAATATGCACCTTGATCTGTCCAACCAGCTTTTGTTTGAGCATCAAGAAGTGGGCTGAACAAGTAGTTTATATTTACTGAATTATCAAAATTCATAACTGCAAAATATATAAAAGCTAATAATAGCATTACGCTAAGACTTAAAAATATTCTTCTCATTTTAAACTCTCCTGTTTTTGAAATAGGTTAGAACTTTTGATAATTTTTCATCAGGTTCTATGCTTAATTCAATTATCTCTGGTGAAAATGGTTTTGCAAATTTTAGATAATATGATTGCAAAACTTGTTCATCGGTTTTGATTTTTCCTTGTCCTGCGCCATATAGTGTGTCATTGTATACAGGATGTTTTTTATAACTTGTATGAACTCTTATTTGGTGTGTTCGACCAGTTATTAAGTTTAGTTCAACATAAGTTGCTTCTTTAAATCTTTCTATAACTTTTAGAATGGTTGTGCTTGGTTTTCCTTCAGAATCAACTGTCATTTTATGTGGTTGAGTTTTGTGTCTGCCAATAGGTTCTTCTATAGTTTCTTCATCTAATGGGTATGAGCCAACTAATATTGCACGATATTTTTTTGTAAGGTTGTGATTTTTAATCATTTCCGCCAAATATTCATGAGTATTGTTGTTTTTTGCAATCATCAAAAGCCCAGAAGTATTTCTATCTAATCTATGGACAATTCCACGTCTGAATTCCCCGTTTAAATTAGATAAATTTTCGCCAAATTTGTATAATAATGCGTTTACCAATGTTCCTGAAGTTTCAAGTGGGGTTGGATGAGTTAACATTCCAGAAGGTTTGTTTATTACTGCCATATTCTCATCTTCCCAAATTATTTCTAATGGTATATTTTCAGGTTCTATTTTTAAAACTTTGTCTTCAATGAGGTTGTCAAATTCAACCTTATCACCGTCTTTTAAGATGTATGATGATTTTTTTATAATCCCATTAACTAATACTTTACCTGATTTTATTGAAGTTTGAATTTTTGAACGGGAAATACCTTCATACAATTCTGACAAATATAAATCCAGTCTTATATCTTCAGTATTTTCGTCAATTGTTAAAATCATATTATCTTCCTTTGTAGAAAAGTAAAATTGCGACAAGTGCGATTACGCCAATTGTAATGAATATGTCAGCAACATTAAATATTGGGAAGCTCATAAAGTTTAAGTGAATATAATCTCTAACATATCCTAAAACAATTCTTTCGTGGCAATTGCTCATGATTCCTGCGCTAAGCAGAGCAATGAAAGATACAGAAATCATATTAATGCTTCTAACGTGGTTATGTACGTATGTGAACAAAAATGTTGTAGCAACAATAGAAACAATAATTAAAAATTCTCTAGCGTTTTGTAATAGACTAAAAGCTGCACCTGAATTTTTTAGGTAATGTAAGCTAAATACAGCATTTGAATAATGATGTCCTGATGTAAGATTATCTACAATCAGTCTTGATGTAAATAATGCTAAAAACATCCAAAATGCAAAACTTGCTATAAAAAATAAATATTTACCTATAGTTGTATTCATCTTATTCCTCGATTTCTATAAAATTATTTTTTGGAACAACATTTACTCTTTTCATTACACACGCCAAGCCAGCCATATATATCCTGTAATGTTCTTCTCCTAATGTTCTAACTTTAGATATTGCTAAAGATGCAACAGCGTATTCGTTTAGGTTATCTGTATTTGCTTTTATAATTCTTTCTAAAGTTTGAGATTGTCCCAAAGCTCGTAGTTCGCTTTTTGGAGTTTTTGGCGGATATTTGACAGGGTCGTGGTCAATTGAGCCGATGATAAATGTATCCTCATCTGCATCAACTTTTACTCCGATAGTATAATCTTCGCCCGCAGAAACTTGTGCTGGAGAATTTATTTCGATATTCATAAATCTGGCATCTCCGTACAAAAGAGAGGACTCGTCTGTAATTGCGGTTTCTCCAGAAATGTACCAGTTTCCGTTTATTTTGATTAAATGATAAATGCCAACAGCTTTTGAATGGATTTCACCTGCAACTGGCACTGATTCAATTGTTTCGGTAATCGTTCCAGAAGCGGATTCTTCTACATTTACACTGGCATTTTCACCATTTATATTGATTGATAAAATCTTTGTACTGTATGTTAAATCCTCACAAGCAGCCCAAGTTTCGTCAATACTTTTGAAATATGTTGCCTTATCAAAACCATCGTTGTTTATGTAATTATCTGCGTATAATGGCTTTAAACCTGCAGAATTGTGTTTGTTTGCATATTCGTTATGAGTTTTGAATAATTGTTTGATTTGTTTGATGTCTTGTTTTTGTTCTTTTCTTAGTTCAGCGCGATATGCTCTATCAGAAATAATTGTAGCATTCGCTTCGACACTTGTTAGTGGCGTGATTAAAGATAGTAACAATAATGTGAATATAATTTTTCTCATAGCAATAGTATAGTGTAAAATTACTAAAATTTTAATAGTATAAATAATGGAGATTCTTGCGGTGTGTAATATTTCTTAAGAAAGTGTAACCAGTACGCTAAATTTGGGTATATAACTAGTGACGAGGTATAAATAAGCTTGCGGAGGATACCAAAAGAATATGGATGTTACCCTAAATAAACCAGCTGAAATGGACTTGGTTGCTAAAATTCGTGCAGTGACTGAAATGTGTAAAGTTTCAAAATTAGAAAATATGATGTATGAGTTTTTCGATAATTTATCTGATGATAATCCAGTAAATTATGTCGGAGAACTTAATAGAAACGATGTTATGCACTAATTTAGTGTAAATAAATTTTTAAAATTTGTGGAATATAGATTTTTCATGTTATCATTATACTGTTATAGTAAAGGAAGAAAAAATGAGTTTAACAGTATATTTAGGGATAGATGTAGGATCCGTTACCACAAAACTAGCGCTTGTTGATGAAACAGGTAAATACGTAGATAGCGTTATGTTAAAAACTGCAGGAAAACCAGTCTTAGCAGTTCAAACAGGTTTGACAAAATTATATGAAAAGAAATTAACAGAATATGATGTAAAAGGTGTTGGTACAACAGGTTCAGGACGTGCTTTGGCAGGTTCATTAGTTGGCGCAGATGTTGTAAAAAATGAAATTACAGCTCATGCTGTCGCAGCAAGTACTAATATTCCTGGAGTACAAACTATTTTAGAAATTGGTGGACAAGATAGTAAAATTATTATCCTAAGAGATGGTATTGTTACAGATTTTGCAATGAATACAGTTTGTGCAGCAGGTACTGGTAGTTTCTTGGATCACCAAGCACAAAGATTGAATGTTCCAATTGAAGAATTCGGACCAACGGCATTAAAATCTACAAATCCTGCTCGTATTGCAGGTCGTTGTGGTGTTTTTGCGGAATCAGATTTGATTCACAAACAGCAACTTGGTTATCCTGTTGAAGATTTGTTATATGGTCTTTGCCAAGCGCTTGTTAGAAACTATTTGAGTAACTTGGCATTAGGTAAGGAACTTCTTCCAACTGTATCATTCCAAGGTGGTGTTGCTACAAATACGGGTATGGTAAAAGCTTTTGAAGAAGCTTTGAACACAAAAATTGTTGTTCCTGAAAACCACCAAACAATGGGTGCAATTGGTGCAGCGTTACTTGCTATGGAAAACCATCAATATACTGAAACACCAACTAAATTCAAAGGTTGGAACGTTGCTGATATGCATTTTTCATCAATCACTTGTACTTGTACAGGTTGTTCTAACAATTGCGAAGTTATTACAATTGTTGAAGGTGTTGATGAAGTTCAACATGTTGAAAAAATTAAAGATGTTAAAGGTAATATTATCGCTCGTTGGGGTGGAACCTGCGGTCGTTGGGATATAAGTTAAGGAATTTGAGTAATGGATAATTTTGGTCAAGGGCTTCAAAGAACTTCTATATTACAGGAGTTGTCCGGTGGAAACGCTGAACTAGGAGAGGCTTTTGCGCTAATTTTAGATGATATGATTACTCAAAGTGGAATTCAAAATCCAGATTCTGAGTCATTTGATGTTGTTCCTGATTCGTGGAGAGAATTAGCAAAGAAAACTGATAAAACTGCTGAAGAAATAAAAACTTTGGATGAAACTCTAAAAACCGAAATTTATTCTTTGGCAGAATCTTTCTTGCTTTTTATCGCTCGTGAAACCAAAAATATGACAGGGAAATTGGAATATTCTCAGTATGAAGCGTATATGTTAAAACATCGTTTTGGCAGATATGATGTTATGAATAAGCCTGAATATATTAATCAAGTTAAAGTCCAGATAAAAAATGCCTTTAATAAACTTTCAGCTCATGGTGAACCTGTTGGGGACAATTTAATTGATAAACACGATATGGCTGCATTCATTTATGCATTATCAACACGTTCTCGTCATAGCGAAAATGGTGAATTCTTAGGTTTTGAAATTAATGGTTTTATTAAACCTGAAGAGTATGCAGTTTCTGAAAATAACCTATTTGAAGAGGGAGAAAATCTTTTCTCTGTGAAGTTGCGTATTGCATATAAAGTTTTAAATAATCAGTTATAATCGAGGTTTGAGATGAGAAAGATAATATTATTTTTGTTGTTAACTTTGTTCAGTTTTGCAACTCCAGTTTGGGCCGTTGAAGAAATATATAGCTTGGATGAAGTTGAACAACCAAAAGTTGAACAAGTTAAAGAGCAAGAAGTTGCAAAAGTTGAGCCGTTACAAGTTGCGGTAACTTTTGATTGGCTTGATTTGACGGTTGCTCAAAGAGAAGATAATGTTGAAAAGTATAAAAATCTTTTGTTTGATAATAACAAAAGTAGAATTTATTTTACTAAAGATGAGTTTAAAAAAGAATTTGCTCAATATCGCAAAGATAGAGATTTTAAACATCATTACATGTTAACAAATAATGGGGTAACAGAGGATGAGGATGCTAGATATTGTGCTTTTTATTATAAAAAAGGCACTCTTGTAATGTATGCAATCCAGTATAAAAATAACCCAACAAAAGCTTTTTATTATACCGCGTTTGGCAAACTTCATTATACAGATGTTATGTCTGATGAATACCCAAATTTCCCATATACATCTATGCAATATAATCGCAAAGGTCAATTAAAAAGTGCTATTTATTTTGTATCAAAAGATATTCAATATATGTTTGGGCCTGAAAAAGAATTTCAAGGAATTTGGTACAAAGATAAAATGTATGATACCAATGGTAAACAGATTTTAACTCGTTCAAATTGGTAATTGTAAAATATCAAGTTGTTAAAAAGGGGCGAAGCTGAAAGCTTCGCCCCTTTTTTGTATTCTTATTTTGTTACAACTGACATTATGTAATTATCTGTGAAATATTTATTTGCCACTTCGATAATATCAGCATCAGTAATGCTATTTACCAAGTCAGGATAATTTTCTTTGAATTCATATCCTCTTGTTGAGGCTTCGTACCATCCGATATTTGAAGCTTTGTCTAGATTTGTTTCAAGTCCAATAACGTAATTTCCAAGAAGTTTTTCTTTTGCATCTTTTAATTCTTTATCGCTAACATATTCTGTTTTCAATTTTTTTATTTCGTTGAATAATCCAGCTTTAGCTTTTTCTAAATTATCAGGGTTTGTTCCAATGTATAGCATAAAACTACCTTTTAATACATTTGGAGAGTAACCTGTTCCTAGTTGGTAAGCAAGACCTTCTTGTTCTCTTAGTGTTTTGAATAGGCGTGAGCTCATTCCTGTACCAAGTATTGAGTCAATAATTTGCAATGCGGCATAATCTTTTTGGTTCAATACTCCGTCAACTTGCCAACCTAGTAGTATCCAAGCTGTTTCTGTTGGCATATTCACAGTTTTGTTTCGAGGAGCATCAATTGAATAGATTTTAGAATTGTGACAATTGTATTTGAATTCCTCTGTATTGGTTTTTGCTTGGAAAATTTCATTCAACTTTTGTACAGTATTGTCCTTATCAATATTTCCGTTGATTGAAATTACTAAATTACTTGGGTTAAATATGTTGTTATAATATTCAACGATGTCTTCTCGAGTTATGTTTTCTATATTTTTTTCTAAAACTTTTGAAGAAATTGAATATGGAGTATTTTGGTAAATTAAATCCCTGTATTCTTCAATTGCAACTTGAAGAGGAATATCTTTGTTTCTTTTTATTGTGTTAAGTTTGTCAGATTTAACTTTTGATATTTCATATTCATCAAAAGTAGCATTGTTTACAACTTCATTTAGCAATTCAAGTGTTTTATCATATTCGTCTTTTGTTGTAAGAACAGTTATTGCAAAAGCATCCGCACTAGTTGATGGTGCGATTTTAATACCATTATCTTCGAGTGTTTGTGAAAGTTCTAAAGATGTATAATTTTTGGTACCTTTCATCATTGTTGATGCTGTCAAATTAGCAGTACCAGATTTTTTGTCTATAAGTTGTCCACCTTTTGCGTAAATGCTTATGGCTATAATATCATTTGTTGTGTTTGGGGTATATAGCATTGTCGCCCCATTTGATAGTTTGAATTTTTGTGTATCTTTTGTTTGGCTAACAAGCTCTGCGCTACCTGTTTTTTGTGTAACGTTTGCAACTGGAATATCTTTTGAGGCTTCTGGCAATAGAATAGATACAGCGCTTTTGTTTACTCCAAGATATTTATTTGCAACTTTTTTTACGGAATCTTTTGAAACGTTTTTTATATTGTTTAAATAATTATCATAGAATTTAATATCGTTAGTTAGAGCCATCGTATAGCCAATTTCTGTTGAAATATTGGTTATAGATTCTCTAGAATAGTATGTTTCTCTTTCAATAATATTTTTTGCCAAATTCAACTGCTCGTCTGTTATGCCATTTTCTTGAATATTTTTAATTTCTGCAAAAATTGCATCTTGCACTTGTTTGCATTTTTCTGGTTCAAAATTGGCGCTAATATAGAAAATTCCATCATCTTTCATTGTCATGTTACCAGCGTCAACAGAGAAAGCTAGGCGTTTTTTCTCTTTAAGTGTTTGATTCAATACTGATGAGCGTCCATCTCCTAAAATTGTTGCTAATACGTCTAAAGCGTAAGAGTCTTTCTCATCAATAGGTGTTCCTCTAAATCCTATTACTATATATCCAGATTCAGTTTTGATGTATTCAACTTTTTTAGCTTGTTTTGTTAGAGGTTGTTCTTTTTGATAAATTGTTTTAGTTTGTTTTTTGTTTTCGGCATTGAAAACTTCTTTAATTCTTTCTAGTGCATAATTTGTATCAACATCTCCGATAACGATTGTAATCATATTTGATGGAGAATAATTTTTATTATAGAATTCTAGAATTTTATCTCTTGTAATAGTTTCGATAACTTCACTTTTTCCTATAACTTTGCGTTTGTAAGGATGTTGAGTGTATAACATAGAGTTAAGATTTTCATGAAGAATTCTTGAAGGATTTATCAAGTCTTTGTTAATTTCTTCTAACACAACTTTTCGTTCTTTTTCTAGTTCGTTTCTAGGGATAAGAGGATTCATCATCATATCAGCATGTAATTCCATTGCCAAATCAAAGTCTTTTGATGGAATAGTTACATAGTAGTGAGTGAAATCTTTGCTTGTTGCAGCATTTGTAATAGCACCTTTTGTCTCAAGGATAGTGTCAAATTCTCCAGGTTCGTGGTTTTTTGAACCTTTAAAAAACAAATGTTCTAAAAAGTGTGCAACACCATTATTGGTGTCATCTTCATCAATTGAACCTGTTTTTATCCAAGTATCAATGATTACAATTGGGTTGTTGCGAACTTCTTGTATTACAACAGTTTGTCCGTTGTCTAGCTTAAACATTTGGGCTTCTGCTGCCCAAACACTGCATCCGCAAACCATGATTGCTGCTAATATTATAAATTTTTTCATGAAAACCATCCTTTTTAAATGATTATATTAATTATTAATGATAAAACATATAACCTAGTAGATTATATGTTTACTTCTTGTAAAATATTTGTTGATTTGAATTTTTTTGGAGATTTTAGTGCTATATATTCTTTTAATGCTTCAAAAGTTACAATGCAAACTTTTTCGGTAGCTTTTGTTTCATATTCTCCTTTTTCGTCAAAGTCGTTAATTGCCATTTGTTTGAAGAAATCTCTTAATTTATGTGGAAGTTGTTTTTTGTTGTGATGAACGTGATTTGCACAATTTTTACAAACGATTCCTCCTAAGTCTGGAACGAAATACATAATTTCTTCTTCAACATCTTCATGACAGCAAAGGCATGTATCAAATTCTATAGAAAAACCTGATTCAATCATCATTTTAAGTTGAAATTTGATAACTGCAATAAGAATTTCTACTTTAGACTCCGCAGCGGAAATAGTATTTAATGTTTTATACAACAAATCATAAATTATTTTGGAGCATGGGTCTTCTTCTACTCCAAAATTATGTACAACTTCAGTCACATACATTGAATAGCAAATCTTGTCTATATCTTGTCGTGTTTTGTAGAATGAATTTACTACTTCAGCTTGGCAAATAGTATCAAGATTGCGACCTTTATGCAACATTAAAGTGTTTGCAACGAGCAAATCCATACGAGCACCTAATTTACTTTTAGGTTTTTTAACCCCTTTAGCTACTCCCTTTATAAGTCCCTTTTCTTTGGAATACATGACAATAATTTTGTCAGATTCACTTAAGTTGTAAGACTTTAGATTAATTGCGTCTGTTACAAAACTATTTTGCATTATTGTATATTGATATTAATTATTTTTGTGAACTTGTACCGTGGTAAATACCTCTCATCATCTGTTCAAGTTCTGATCTATTATCAGAATAAGTAACAGCCATTTCTTGAGTGATTTTACCTTCTTGATATAATTTGAACAATGACATGTTCATAGTGATCATGTTATTGAATGAACCTTTCTTAACTAGTTCATAAATTTGTTCTAATTCATCTTTTTGAATAAAGTCTTTTACGGTAGGTGTAACAACAAGAACTTCTGCTGCTGGAGCACGAGAACCGCCTTCAGCCATCGGTACCAATTTTTGAGAAACTGTACCACGAAGAGTTGCTGCAATTTGGCTACGAACGAATGGACGTTCATTTGGATCAAATAAGTTGATAATTCTGGCAACTGTTTGAACGGCATCGTTTGTGTGGATTGTTGATACAACAAGGTGACCTGTTTCAGCAGCTTTTAGTGCTGATTCAACTGTTTCTCTGTCACGAATCTCACCGATGAAGATAACGTCAGGGTCTTGTCTTAATGCGTATTTTACACCATCTGAGAATGAAGGTGTATCAATTAACAATTGACGTTGTGAAACAATTGATTTTTTATTTGAGAAAATAAATTCGACAGGGTCTTCGATTGTTACAATGTGTTTAGCTGTTGTAGCGTTGATGTAGTCAATCAAAGATGCAATAGTTGTAGATTTACCAGAACCTGTAGGACCTGTAACTAGAACTAAGCCGTTGTTAAATGATGCGAATTCTTCCAATGATTCTGGAAGTTGTAGTTCTGTAAATGATTTAATATAGTAAGGGATTGCACGGATAACCATTGCAGTTTTCCCTAATTGGCGGCTCATGTTTACACGGAATCTTGAACAGCCAGGGATTTCATAAGAAAAGTCGATGTCGAAAAATCTTGTGATACGATCCTTCAAGTGTTGTGGCGCAACCGTTCTAATCACGAATTCAATATCCTCACTTGTAAGTGGAGGCAAATTGATTCTCATGATTTGGCCAGAAACACGGATAGCAGGTCTTTCACCTTCGCAAATATGTGCGTCAGATGCCCCTACAGATACGGCCTGTCTTAAAAAGTCCTCTATATAAAAATCATTATTGCTCATAAAATTCTCTTCCTCACCACCTACAATATATCATATTTTTTAGTTTTGCACAACTTTATTGATGTGGTATCATTCAAGTGTTGGAATTATGATTAATAAAGATCAGTTAAGGGATGTTATTCAGAATAAGAATTTTGTGATGTTTTTCGCATCAATGATATTCATGTGCGGGATTTTAGCTTGTTTTTATGGCTATTGTGTATTTTTTAGCGCATTATGTACTCTGATAATGATTTTTCTTTTATATTTGAGGGTTTTCAATATTAGAAAAATTTTAATTTTTTCTCTAATATTTTATGTTGGATTTTTCTTAACATTTTGTAAAATAAAGACATCAGATGAATTACTTTATGTTGCTCCGACGGAAGATACTTTTGTTGGGAGAATTGTAAATATCCCTGAAAGTAGTGGTAGTTCTAAGGTAAAATTCTTTCTAAATGTCGAACAAGTTGGGGATGAGAAATTAGATGCAAAAACTTTTGTTACAATTTCTAGTGCTGATGAGGTTGTTAGTAAATTAAATATCGGAGAAAAGATTTCTGTTAAAGGTAGGTTGAGAAAACCGTTTACTTCTACTAACCCTTCTCAATTTGATTATAGTTCTTATTTGAGAAATTTTAATGTATTTACAACTTTATATGCTAATAGCTCAGATGTTGAAATTCTGAAGGATAATCCGAATTTTAAATGGCGATTTTTACAGAAGTTGAACAAAACTCGTGGGGATATTCTTTCTGTCCATGCTAAATATTTAAAAAGCCCAAATTTAGAAATACTAGGTGGAATTGTGTTTGGGGATGATGCCGTATCTCCGCCAGAGAATGTTAAAAATTCGTTTATAAATTCTGGATTGTTACATATTTTAGCTGCTTCAGGTATGAATGTGGCATTCATCTTTTCTTTTTGGTTTTTTATTTTAAAGTTTTTGCGAGTTCCGTATAAACCAAGAGTCATATCTGGCATGTTGGTTGTAATTCTGTATACATTTATGACAGGACTTGGCGCTTCAGTTATAAGAGCAGCTTTGATGTTGTTGTTTGTTCTTGCCGGTAAAATTATTGATAGGGATACTCATAGTGTATCTTTGTTGTCGTTGGTTGCGGTATTAATGTTAATTTATAATCCAGCTTTTATTAATGATGTAAGTTTTCAATTATCTTTCTTAGTTACGTTTGGTCTTTTGACAACGGCTAGTATAATTAATCAAAAATTAGAAAAGATTCCGGATTGGTTGAAGGCTCCTATAATAATTCCGATAGTCGCTCAACTTTGGGTTGCTCCAATTCAAATGTTTTATTTTAATACTTTTAGTTTGTATTCAGTGTTTGCAAATATTACAACTGTATGTTTGTTGAGTGTAATCAGTTTTTGTGGATTTGTAAGTTCGGTATTTGCGATATTCCCATATATCGGTGATATTATTTGTCGAATTTTTGATTTCTTTTTGAATTATTTTCTAACTTGCCTTGTTGCAGTTTCGGATTTCTTTGCAAATTTAAAATTCTGTTTGCTACAAACGACTCATCCAAGTGTTATTCAATTAGTTTTATATTATTTAATGTTGTTAGTTGTAACTGCCTGTATTCGATTTGACAAGTATAAGAAAGCTGTAGTTGTGGCAGTTTTTGTTGCATTAATTTTGTGTTGTTCTAATTTAAAACCGATTTCAAAAGATTTAGAAATTATTGCTTTTGATGTTCAAAATGCAGATTCTTTTTTAATTAAAACTCCAGCAAATAAATATTTTATGATTGATACAGGTAAGGCACCTTATGAAAGCGGAAATTCGCAAGCAAAAATTATCATGCTGAAATATTTGAAAGATAGAGGTATTAAAGATTTAGAAGGAGTAATTGTAACTCATTTTGATAATGATCATTCTGGCGGAGTTCCTGATGTTATTTCAAATACAAAAACTAAGACTTTGTATCTAAATTCGACAAATGTTGATACTCAAACAGGTTACAAGATTTTAAAAACTATAGATAATAATAAGCAGGATTATAAAGTGGTTCAGAATAATTCTGAAATATATTCCGAGAAGGATTTTTCAATTCAAGTTTATAAGGCTGATATTAGTGGTAATAATTCAAGTAATGAATCTTCAATAATTACATTGTTGTCGTATAAAGATTTTAATATGTTATTTATGGGTGATGCTGGAATAGAATCCTTTAACTCTGTAAAGAAAGATATTCCTCATAATATCGAAGTTCTAAAGGTTGGGCATCATGGTGGTCCGCATGTTGTCGATAACTCTATGTTGAAACATTTGGGAAATTCTATTTCGTTAATTTCTACAGGTGTAAATTATTTTGGTCATCCAAATAAAGGTACTTTAGATTTGTTGAGAGATACAGAAATTTTACGTACAGATATTATGCATTCTCTAAAAATTACAACAAATGGAGATGAATATAAAATTTATTCTTATAATACGCATGATAAAAATTATGAATTTAGATCAAAATATTTATCAAAATAATTTTGAAAATTATAGTGATATTGACAAAATTATCGTATCTTTTACACTAAATGTTAAGCTATCAAAACACAGTAGCGATAGGGTATTTGGCGATTGTGGTTTTTGGAAATTTACCCCCATGGGTTGAAATTTTAAATTTTTGTAATACGATGTTAGTATAAAAGTGTTCGATAAAGATGAAAATCTTATAAAAACGTAAGAGCGAAAAGTAGTCTTTTGAGAATTGTCAATTTACAACTAGAGGATTACATTTTGAAAAAATTATTACTATTCACTATTGCATTAGTGTTTATGTTATTCACACCAGTGCAGGCAGCCAATGTAAATACCGTGAAGGCAGCGATAGTAAAACATTCTATTGAAATGGGAGTAGATCCAGCGATTACTTTAAGTATCGCAAAAGCAGAATCAGGTTTTAGACACGAAGCAAGATCTTCAAGAGGTGCTGTAGGTGTCTTTCAACTTATGCCTTCAACTGCTAGAAGAATGGGCTTAAATCCATATTCTCTTGATGATAATATCAAGGGTGGTATTATGTATTACAAATCTATGTACAAAATGTTTGGATCTGTAGAATTAGCTTTGGCTGCATATAACGCAGGTCCTGGAAACGTAAAAAAATATCAAGCGATTCCACCATTTGCAGAGACAAAAAGATTTGTTTCAAAAATTATGACAGATTATAGAAATTATAAAGCTCATCCAGATCCAGCGATGATTGCTGCTCAATCTGTTCCAACATCGATAAATGGAGCTCAGGTGATTGCAGCAACTCCAGCTCATGCTCCTCTACCAATGGTTCAAATCGAGCAATCAAGAAATTTGAATGTTGAGCTTGTAAAAGAAATTCCTGTAGAGGTCGAGGTTAAATCGCAATCAGTTGCAATATAATTTTTGGTTATGAAAGTATAAAAAGCGGGGTAGGATAAATTCTTATCTCGCTTTTTGTTTAGAAAAATTATCTATATTAATATTTGTAAAATTATTCAGTAGGACTAGTTAAAAAGTATTATATTTTTTATCCATTTGTGGTATATATAAATTGTACATAAATGAATTATATTAAGTATAGTTCAGTAGATTGGAGGCTAGAATGTCAGTAGGACAATTTGTTTTTATGTTACACAGTCATTTACCTTATTACAGAAAAGCTGGTATGTGGCCGTTCGGTGAAGAAAACCTATATGAATGTATGGCAGAAACATACGTTCCACTTTTGAATGCAATCTCCGAATTGTATGATGAAGGTATTAAGGCAAAATTAACCGTCGGTATTACTCCAATTCTGGCTGAGCAATTATATGACGAACATTTAAGACAAGGTTTTGTTGAATATTTAGATTCAAGAATTGAAAGTGTAGCTAAAGATTTGGAAAGATACCCAGATCCTGAAGTTCCACATTCTCAACATTTGAAATATTTGGCAAAATATTATTTTGATTGGTTTAACAATATTAAAAATTCATTTGTAAATAAATACAATATGGATTTAGTTTCAGCATTCAAAAAATTCCAAGATTTAGGATGTATCGAAATTACAACTTCAGGAGCAACTCACGGATTTTCTCCATTGTTAGCAACTGATAATAACTTGAATGCACAATTTAAAGTTGGTTCTGATACAACAAAAAGATTCTTTGGTAAAAAAGCAATCGGATGTTGGTTACCTGAATGTGCTTACAGACAAGGTTATGAATATGTAGGTAAAGATGGAGAAAAACATTGGAGACCTGCAGTTGAAGTTACTCTTCAAAATAATGACATTGAGTATTTCTTCACAGAATCTCACGTAATTGAAGGTGGTAATTCAATCGGTTGCCGTCGTGTAGTTGGTGTTTATGGAAACATTGAATACATTCCACTTCCAGAAAGAGAACCAACTGGTTATGATACATATTCAGCATATTGGTTACCTGATGCACAAGTTGCAGTAATGGGAAGAAACGATAGAGCTGGTTACCAAGTTTGGTCAGCAGCTGATGGTTACCCAGGTGATGGTTGCTTTAGAGAATTCCACAAAAAAGATGACAAATCAGGCATGAATTACTGGAGAATTACATCTCCAACAACTGATTTGGGTGACAAGATGCTTTATGATCCAGTTTTAGCATTGAATAAAATCAATGAAAACTCAGATCACTATACAACAATGTTGTATCATCAATTGAATGACTATAAAAAAGCTACTGGTAAAGAAGGCTTGATTATGGTTTCATTTGATACAGAGTTGTTTGGTCACTGGTGGTTTGAAGGTGTTGAATTTATTAAACAAGTTATTAAAAAATTCCACCAATATATTCCACAAGTTGATAGAATGACTGCAGGTGAATACTTGCATGCTCACCCACCAACAGAAGCTATTCAAATTCCTGAATCTTCTTGGGGTCAAGGTGGTCACTTCTATGTATGGAACAACCACTTAACAGAATGGATGTGGCCAATTATTCACTCTTGTGAAAAACGTATTACAGCTATTGCTGATAGATACCAAGAAATTCCAGAAGATAAATTGCTTCACAGAGCATTGAATCAATTAGCTAGAGAAAACTTGTTGTTACAAAGTTCAGATTGGCCGTTCTTGATTACAACATGGCAAGCTAAAGATTATGCAACTGATAGATTCAATGAACACGTTGAAAGATTTAGCTTTATTGCAGATATGATCGACGCTGGTTCAATTGATGAAGCAAAATTGTCAGAACTAGAATCTATTGATAACTGCTTCTCTGAAATCGATTACAGAGTGTATGTTTCAATCGAAGAAGGTGTTATTCCTCAACAATCTAAGAAATTAGCACCTTTATACGTAGATTAGTAATTAAAATTTTTACAATTCATTTTTTAAGCCTTGGTCGCAAGACTGAGGCTTTCTTTTATGTAAAGTGCCCGAATTCAAAATCTATTTATTATCATTTACCCCTTGCATAAATTTTCTAAGAGGATTTTTAAAAATAAACGGATGATATTTGTCTTTGACTTTAGCCATTGCAAAATCAGATATATCTACAACGTATGCAGGTTCGTATTTGAAAACTTCATCAGGATCAAGTTTGAAAAAGTGAGAAAATTCGTTGCGGTAAAATCTTTCCATGTCTTTTGCAAAACCAGCTTTATTAAGCCAAGGATCGATGAATATTGTGTGTTTTGTCGGAGTTCCGGTGAAAATTGAGCCGTCTTTGTTAAATACACATATCAAATGGTCAAGGTTTGTCCATTCGGTGATTGGCATTCTTTGAAGTCCTTTATTAAGCGAAGCACAACATGCATTTTGTATTCCGTTCATTTTTAGAATAAGTTCTGCAATTATTGCAGCTTCGGTGCAGTTTCCAAATTTAAACATTTCCATAAGATAAAGGCTTTCAAATGTTTTATTTTTCCCCATTCTACTTTCTGCGGTCATACGTTTGGTAGAAGATTTTTCAAGCATTTCTTTTATAGAGGTAAGTTGTTTTGCAAGTTTAGAGTTTGTAATTTTTGGAATACAGTTCTCAAGGATTTCGTATACATCGGTAAGTACTTTAGGAGTTCTTTCATATTTGATTTCCCCTCTGTTGCGTTTGAACAGATTTATTATTCTTAGTTGTTGTTTAGTTGTTGAATAATGAGGAAATGTATGGTTGATTACACGGCAAACCCAATCTGCATCACGAATTTGTGGGCATTTTGCGGTGAAGTTTGGGGTATATTGAGATTGATTTATAGGTGTAATCATATGAGTAATAAAAAGGGTAAAAAATAAATTTGCCAAAAAATTAAGAAATTTTGAAAAAAGTTGTTGCAATTTATTTTTCAGCAAATATAATAAAGAAGTAACCAAAATTTATGGGAGCGTAGCTCAGTTTGGTTAGAGCGCATGCC
>JAFUPZ010000124.1 GCA_017472545.1 bacterium
TCGTATTGAGCTAGTGCATAAGGAATAGCTTCACCAAGTTCGTGAGCAATGATTGAACCGCTTCTTTGACGAGGAATATCTCCAGCAAAAGGTCTGTAGTGTAAGAACGTATGATACATTATACCTTCACCTCTTGTCATTCTAATAAATTCGCTTCTGAATCCGATTAGTCCACGTGCAGGAATGTGGAAAGTTAATGTAGTTCTTCCTTTTGCGGTTTGCATATCTTTCATTTCGGCTTTTCTGCCAGAAAGTCTTTCGATTGCTGAACCTGCGTACTCTTCAGGTACGTCAATAATTAGGTTTTCATAAGGTTCACAAAGTTCGTCATTGATAGTTTTGTAGATAACTTCAGGTTTTGAAACGGCAAATTCATATCCTTCGCGACGCATTGTTTCAATAAGGATACTTAAATGTAATTCTCCGCGTCCTGAAACCTTAAATCTATCTGTAGAATCGGTATCTTCTACTCTCAAACTTACATTCTTTTCTAGTTCGTCATAAAGTCTTTTTCTAATTTGACGAGATGTTACAAATTTACCTTCAGTACCTGCAAATGGGCTATCATTTACTGAAAAGTTCATTTGTAATGTTGGTTCATCAACTTTAATTAGCGGTAACGCTTCAGGATTTGTTGGGTCGCAAATTGTTTCTCCAATTTGAATATCGGAAAAACCTGCAATACCTACAATGTCACCTGCTGAAGCTTCTTCAATTTCGACTCTACCTAGATCTTTGAATCCAAATAACTTAACGATTTTTCCTCTTTCTTGAGAGCCGTCTGCGTGGATAACACAAACTTGTTCTTGAGATTTGATTTTTCCGTTAACAATACGACCTATAACGATTCTTCCTACATATTCGTTATAGTCAAGAGTTGTTGCTCGGAATTGGAAAGGTTTTGTCTCGTCCCCAGTTGGAGGTTGGATATTTTTGATGATGCTATCTAACAAAGGTACCATATCTTTTCTTTCATCATCTAAATCGTTAATAGCAAAGCCGTTAAGACTGCTTGAGAAGATGAATGGAAAATCAATCAAATCTTCTCTATCTGTTAATTCTGTAAATAAATCAAAAACTTTATCTAATGCTGTTAGAGGCTCTGCTGCTGGTTTATCAATTTTGTTGATTACAACAATGATTTTTAAACCTAATTCTAAAGCTTTTGATAGAACGAATCTAGTTTGAGGCATTGGACCTTCAGCTGCGTCTACAATTAAAAGCGCACCATCAACCATGCCTAATACGCGTTCAACTTCTCCACCAAAGTCAGCGTGACCTGGGGTGTCGACTACGTTAATTTTTGTTCCGTTGTAATCAATAGAAATGTTTTTTGAAAGAATTGTAATTCCTCTTTCTCTTTCTAAATCATTGCTATCAAGTACACGTTCTTCAATATGTTGATTATCGCGAAAAGCACCAGCTTGTTTTAATAAGCAATCAACTAGGGTTGTTTTACCGTGGTCAACGTGTGCAATAATCGCTATATTTCTAATTTTTTCATTGCTTGTCATAAATCCGCCAATCATAATTTTGTTTAGTGTAATTGTTACACTTTAATTTTAGAACGCTGATACAAATTTTTCAATACTGGATTATTTGCTTGATAATTTTTTTAATATAGCAGCTATTTTTTTAGCGTTATGACCTTCTGGGAATTTAGAATAATATGTTTGAGATAAGAGTAGTTCTTCTGTTGCATTTTTGGTATCTTCGCCTCGTTTGATTAATACTTCTGCAATTTCTAATCTGATTGCTGCAAGCATTTCTTGATATTTTTCTATAGGACGCATGTGTTTACCAGAAATGGATTGCATCTTTTTAGTTATGCCATCATAATTTTCGCAAATCTCTTTTAATGCACGTTTTTCTTCTCTAAGTAATTTTAAATGTCTATCACTTCCGTACTCTGTAAATTTATAGATTTCTTTAAGGTCATTTGTTCTAGCAGCAATAAATACAGGATTATATTCTCTTCTTGCAATTGCAAGTGCTTTTGTTGCAACATCTTCTACAAGTTTAAGGTCTGTTTCTCTGTTTAATTTAATTAAGATGTTATAGATTACTCCTGCAAGTTTATCATTGTGTAGGTTTACTAAAGTTTCAGCAAGTCTTTTGGCTATTTTATTAAATTGAGGTAATTGTCCTTCAGCTTCGAATCTATCTCCGAAATTTTTTAATCCATAAATGTATTCGTTATCATCGATTTTATGTTTTTTTCTTGTATTTTTCTCTATTATTGATGCGTAATTTTCAAAACTTTTAGATAATTTTGCTGCTGGTAGGCTTTTTATTTTCATTGTATATCTCCATTGTGTTACTTTATATACAAAACTTGTAAAAATATATTTTGCTAGTTTATTTTCTTTTGCGGAGCGTAGGCTATAGCTGCGCAAGTTAAGCAAATTACCCCAAACAAAATTCCAAAACTCATAGTCCAATGGTAAGATTTTAAGAATGCAGTTTGATAATTTATTCCGTCGGCTAAAAGATTGTTTTTAAAGCTATCAAAAAGTGTGATTGTGATTGCAACACCAAGAATGTTTCCTAAATTACGAGCAAGTCCCAATATTCCGCTAGCAATTCCCAATTCTTCTTTGTTTACGCTGGTCATAATTGCATTGTTAGATGGAGATTGGAAGCATCCGTTCCCAATACCCATTATGACTGAAGCTAAAATGACTTCCCACATTGGTGTTGAAGTGTTAAAAGTTGAGAATATTATTAGTGCAACAATGTATATACTTGGACCAATTATGGTCAATGTTCGGCTGCCTTTTCTGCCAGAATAGCTTCCTGCAAATGGAGCTACAGCTGAAGAGGCTATTGAATAAGGTAAAATTAATAACCCTGTTATAAACGCGTTATACTTAATTATTTCTTGAAGAAAGAAAGGTAAAAGTACTGCGTTTGTAAACATGCACATGTATGACATCATGACAGCGATGTTTCCAAACGTGAAAGTTCTTATTTTGAACATTGCAAAATCAATCAGAGGATAATTTATTTTCCTATCTCTCAAATAAAATAATCCGCCAAACACAAGGGTCACAACTCCAAGAGCAAGAATATTTACAGATTTCCAACCCCAAGTGTGTCCTTGCGAAATAGCTAAAAGTAGAGCGAATAACCCTATTGTGAAATAAATGAATCCTTTATAATCAAACTTAAACGATTTTTTTTCTGGCGTATATGACGGTAATAGTTTGTACGCAAGTACACCACCAATTAAAGCGATTGGAACGGGAGGTAAAAATATTGTGTGCCAGCTAAACGAATTGATTAAAAATCCACCAATAGCAGGTCCGCTCATTCCTCCAATTGCTACTATACAAGCATTTAATCCTAGAGCCTGTCCTCTTTCTTTCCCTTTGAATATTGTTGCAATTGTTGCCATGCTGTTTGCAGCCATAATTGAGGCGCCAAGTGCTTCTATGCATCTGTAGGTAATTAGTAAATAAAAATTACTAGCCGTAGAGTTTAAAAAAGCTCCTAGTGCAAATATAAAAAATCCTGCGCTAAAAACTTTATTTTTAGGGAATAGATCTCCGATTTTTCCAAAAAATGGTAAAAATACGGTTAAGACTAACATGTATGATATGACAACCCATTGGACTTGTGATAATGATATGTTTAAGTCGCTTGCAATTGGATATAATGCAAGGTTTACTGAGCTGGAATCTAGCATCCCCAAAAAATTCCCAGTAATGATTAAAATGCATATTGTCCATTTGATATTTTTTGTTGACATAATTTGATTTTATCACGTCAAATTTAGGGTATTGTAAAGTTTTGTAAGCATATGTTTCCGTATGTTTACTAAATGATAACTTTTTGGACGCAAATAGTAAAATTTGTTGAAATGTCTTTCTAAATATGGTATAATTTAAGTATAACGTTATAGCTTTTGGAGTTTGATGAGGATGAAATTTAATATATTCAAGAGAGCATTTTCTCTTACTGAATTATTGATAGTACTCGTAGTTGTCGGCGTACTATTTTCGGCTATGTTACCAATGATGACAAAACGTAACCGTGGAGATTCTACGGCGAATGAACCTGTCTGGATGTATGTAAAAGATGATTCTCAAAAAGATGCATTCTTTGATGGAGGTTCTTCTGCGCAAACTTCTATGGCTATAGTTGGGGTAGACCCAATTTATTTGACAGCAAACTTTATACCTCATTCAAAAGTTCTTTTAAAAGCTAAAAGTAATCAAAATATGATTCAGTTCAGAATTGGTAATGATGGTAATGGTACACTTGCTGGTTTGTTTGCAATTGATACAAAAGGAAATATTCATGCTGGTTCTAAGTTGGCTGGTAATAATGCAAATAACTTTCATGCTTTATTTTCTAGTGGTACAGATCATGCGGCAGGGCAAACGATTGCAGGTATGAACGCTGCAGCTCATATTACAAAGGTTAAAGAACTGCCTACAGGTGTTTCAGCAATTACTTCAGTTGGTTCAAACTCATCTATGGGTTTAAATACCCGAAATAGGTCAAATACAGAGATTTACCCAGTAGTCGCTATTGGTAAAAACTCAAATATGTATGGTTTTTCAAAGAATTCAATTTTTGTAGGTGCAAATACTGCTCGTAACGAATCTTCAATGATTGATAGTACGATTGCCATCGGTACTGCAAATTTAGGATTGCCGTCTTCAAGTGGTTCAAATAACATTTTAATCGGTTATAACGTTGGTGGCGTTGGTTTTTCTAGTCCTCAGGCTAAAAATAATGTCATTATCAACTCTTTATATTACGGTGTAGAGCCTGAAGGTAATACAATCGTTGGTTATAGAGTATATGAAGGTGGTTTCCAAAATGCAAAAAATGTTACTGCAATTGGTTATAACGCTTGTGCTTCATTTAACTCAGGTAACCTTCCAACATCTTCAAAAACTGAAACTTCAGGTGGTAGTACTACTTGTATTGGTTATAACTCTGCAAGTAGAACTGGTGTTAACAATGAAACAAGATATTTTGGTTGGGAAACCGATAA
>JAFUPZ010000125.1 GCA_017472545.1 bacterium
AATATGATTGATTTATTTTTAGCAAATAAATTTGGAAACATTTCAGAAAAACAGAAATTTGCACTAGACAACATGAAAGCTTCAAACCAAAGCTTGCTTGATCTTGTACAAATCCTACTTGAAACATACAAACTAAAAGATCAAGGTATAAAATTAGTCAAGGAAAAAGTTGAACTTGATACATTTATCCAAGAAATTATCAAAGAAGTTGAGCCTCTTGCTACCGAAGCAAAATTAAAAATAAACTTCACCAAAACAACAAGCTCAACAATTAACGCAGACCCAATGCAGTTAAGACGTGTTATCAAAAACTTAATCTCAAACGCAATAGACCACAGCAACACAAAAACTCATATCGACATAGAAGTTGGGAAAATTCAAAACTTCACAACAATTTCCGTAATCGATTACGGTCAAGGAATTGCAGAAAAAGAAATTAAAATGATTTTCAACAAATATTATTCAGCAGCAAAAAAATTACGAAAAGTCGGCACAGGCTTGGGCTTGTACTTATCCCAACAAATCGCTGTTGCTCACGGCGGAGAAATCATTGTAACAAGTGAAGAAAACGTCCGCACCGAATTCTGCGTAAAAATTCCAAGTTAATATAGCAAACAATTCTGGCTCATACCCAGAACAACGTCTTGATTGTATATTTACCCCTATGCGTTAAAATAATTCATCAAGCCGTCATGTAGTTTTTCGTTTTTACATAGCTTTTTAAGCTTTGAAATCGCACGGTTTTCAATCTGACGAATTCTTTCTCGAGATACTCCGTACTGAGAGCCAATCTCATCAAGAGTTTTCTTCATTCCATTATTGTCTAGACCGTAACGTAAAATAAGAACATCACGCTCTTTTTGGCTTAATTGATTTAAAATTCGTCTAATATCTTCTAACAAGTTATCATGAGTAACCTTTCCATCAGGAGTGATTGTAGAGTTATCAACGATAAAATCTGCAATTTTTGATGAATCCTCATCAGAAGTTGTCGGAGTATCCATACTCACTGTAGATTGAGCAGACTTGATTATTGCAGTTAATTTAGAAACAGGTAAACCTAATCTGTACGCAATTTCTTGTTTTGTTGGTGGATGCCCAAGTTCTGTTGTCAAATCAATAGTCGCACGGCGAATTTTACCGATAGAATCAATCATATGAATTGGTAATCGGATAATTCTTGCCTTGTCAGCAATCGCACGAGTAATAGATTGTTGTATCCACCAAGTAGCATAAGTTGAGAATTTGTAACCCTTTTTATAATCAAAACGTCCTGCAGCTTTAATTAAACCAACATTACCTTCTTGAATTAAATCTAAAAACGACAAGCCTCTGCCGATATATTTCTTCGCAATACTTACAACAAGACGCAAGTTAGCATTAACAAGAACATCTTTGGCAAACTCATCACGATTTTCTTGAATCTTTTTAGCTAATTCCAATTCTTCTTCAGAAGATAATAGCGGAATTTTACCAATCTGTCTTAGATAAATTTTTACACTATCATCTGAATTGACAGACATCAAACTTTCTTGAACTTTAGGATCTTCAACTGATTTTAGGACATCCTCACCGTCTTCATCTTCAGACTCAGCTTCAAGTTCTTGAAGTTTTTTAAAATCTATATCTTCATCAGAAATATCATCTGAAAGTATACCAAAATGTTCAAATTCTTTTTTCACAGTATGCTCCAATCTTACTATATCACTCTATGATATAACTAAGTTCAAAAATTTGGGTCATCTGATTGTATTATTATTTTCTGGTTTTAACTAATTTTTGACGTAATGTTTCAAAAATAATCGCACTTAATGCATTAGAAACGTTCAATGAATTAAAACTATTCTGCATAGGAATTTTAACAACAAAATCAGAAGCTTTTAACAAAGACTTTGAAACTCCTGCATGCTCAGCACCCATAATTATTGCAAAGTTCATATCATCATATTTAACATCATAATAATTATCATTTGCTGATGCATCTGTTGCAATTATCCACCAGTTGCTATCCTTTAGAGTCTGAACTGCGTTAACAAGGCTATTTACTTTTATAATAGGAATGTGATTAATTGCGCCTGCACTTGTTTTTTCCACAACTGAATTAACCTGAACATTTCTACGTGAAGGAATAATAATCCCATCAACCCCAGCACAAACACAAGTTCTAATAATAGCACCCAAATTATGAGAATCTTCTACACCATCCAAAATTACAAGTGAAGAATTTGTATGCTCTCTACTTTCTAAGAATTCATCCAAATCATAATATTTAATAGGTGAAATCTGCGCAATAATACCTTGATGATTAAATTCTGCATAAGGTTGGAATTTTTCCTTAGCTACAAACTGAAAAACAATTCCGCGCTCTTGCGCCAATTCCTTTATTTTATTAATCTTATTGTCTGAATGAATATTTTTAGAAATGAGAATTTTATTAATTTCTCTATTTCCAGCAATAAGAGCTTCCATTACCGAATTTTTACCATAGATAATATCAGAATTTTCCATAATTATTTCGATGCCTCTAACATTCTATCAATACATTTTACAGCTTTTTTGGCGATTTCTCTATCAACTGTAATTTCATTAGTTTCGTTTTCTAAAACTTCTAAAATATCTTCCAAAGTTGTCATCTTCATAGACGGACAAACCAAATTATCCCTAATCGGAATAAACTCTTTATCAGGATAATCTCTTTCGAGCCTATCTACAACACCTTTTTCTGTAACAATTACAAAAGACTTGTTTTCAGAATTTTTTACAAAATTCATAATACCTGCAGTACTACCAACAAAATCCGCCAATAAAGATACGGACATTTCACACTCAGGATGAACTAGCACTAGCGCTTCTGGATATTTGCTACGAATATTAACAATTTCTTCAGGTCCAATTTGTTCATGAATTGGACAGCAACCTGGATATGTAATAACTTCTAGATTACCCAATTGTTTTTCTACCCATTTCCCTAAATGTTGGTCAGGTAAGAATAATATTTTTTCTGCATTTAAACTCTTGACAACTTGTACAGCGTTTGAACTTGTACAACACAAGTCGCACTCTGACTTAACTTCTGCAGTCGAATTTACGTAACAAACCACAGGTATGTCTGGATGTTTTTTCTTAAACTCAAGAACCTGATTATAATTAATCATGTCTGCCATTTCACACCCAGCATCTTTTTGAGGAAGTAAAACTTTTTTTGTAGGTGAAAGAAGTTTTGCAGTTTGCGCCATAAACGATACCCCAGCAAAAACAATAATTTCTGCATCAGTTTTCGCAGCCACTTGACTTAAGTATAAGGAATCTCCTACATAATCTGCAACATAATCAATCTCAACAGGCTGATAACAATGAGCCAGTATTACAGCCTTTTTTTCCTTCTTAAGCTTATTTATTCTCTCTATTAATTTATACATATAAAAAGTTTTGTCCTCCATGTGGTGTAAATTTATGTTAAGATTTTTTCATTTATAAAATATATTGTATAATAAAAATAAGATTATAGTAAGAAGAGTAAAAAGGTAGATATGGCAATAAATAGTTTATTCGGAATGGGTGGAGGAATTGAAGTCTACGTAACGGTTTCAGCGGCGTGTGGCTTGGAAATGATTGAGCTTGACAAAGGTGGAAACGTCAAATCTTACGCTCAAACAAAGTTAGATTACAATGAAGCACAAAGGGAAATTGCTAATTACGAAGATTTTCGTGTTGGCTTAGAGTCCTTGTTCAAAATGCGTAACATCAATCCAGCAAAAGCGGTAGTTCACTTGAGCTTACCAACAGTTTGGTTTGGTTTAAAAGAAGGGTTGCCATTACTTTTAGATGATGCAGCAATCACAAACATTGTTATTGGTGAATTGGAACAAACTTACGTATTCAAACGTAAAGAACCATTACCACGTTGGTTTGATGCTATGGCTTCTACTAATTCAGATTCAAGAAGCGTATTCTATACTGCGGTTCAAGCTGATGTTGTAGAAAAGATTAAAGAAATCTTAGCAGGTATGGGCTCAACACTTGCAAGCGTTGAATGTTCACTATTTGCAGACTTAAAAGGTTTGGCAACAACAGGAATTGCTGCTGCACAAATGCAAGACGGTCATTCTTGGAGTTTAATGATTGTAAACAACAGTGGTTTCCAAATGTTAGGTTTACAAGGCAAAAGAATCCTTGAATTCTACGAAGAACCACTTCCATTGAAATCATATGAAGGTGAAGAAATCTATGGAGCAATCGAAAATGCTGCTCAAATCGCATTGATGAGTACACCTTCAAGCTCATTAGTTATTATTTCAGAAACAGATTTAGTTTCTGCAGAAATTTTAGCAAGTCAATTACAATTCGGTGGTCAAACTATTTTCGTTGAAGAAAACCAATTCAGAAAAGAACCTTTGATGGAAATGAGTTTGAATATTCTTGCTGAAGATCAATTAAGCGTATCATTGCACGCAATAGGTGCAATTACACCAGCAGGAATGATGCCAGTTGATATTGACTATATCGCTGAAGGCAAAAAGAAAACTCAAATGGCAGTAATTGAGTTAGGAGGAATGCAAATCACACCTCCTAAGGCTACTGTATTTGCAATTATTATATTAGCATTAGTTTTGGCACCTTTAGGATTTGGTTTCATTGCTACTCAACAATTGATGAATAGCGAACAAGCTAAAATCTCTGACTTGGATAGCCAAATCACACAACTTGATGCTCAATTAGCGGCATTTACTCAAGAAAAAGGTACTACTGAATTTGATCCACTTATGGAAATCGAAAGAGTACTTAAAAACAACAGAACAAAAATTATGGCTTATGCGGCTTTGGGTGAATCTATTCCGCAAAATCTATATCTAACATACTTCTTAACTACTGGAGAAGGCAAAATCAATATTAAAGGTTGCGCTGACTCTGTAGAAGATGTTTATGTGTTCTTCAAAAACTTAAAAGATTCTCTTCTTGAATCTAATTTACGTATCAGCAAATTAGATTTGAAAGCTGGTTCATTAGATAAAATTGTTAATAGCACAGCTTCAACAATTGATAATGCTCCATATATTTTCGAAATCACAAACATGAGCGAAGATGAATTAAAAACATACTTAGCAAATATCGCAAAAGAAGCTATGAAAGAAAAAGAAGAAAAAGAAAAAAGAGAGAAAGAACAAGCTGAAAACAACCAATAGTTCAGTATAAGCAAGATTAATAAAATTAAAAGGATAAAAAATGGATAACAGCGAAAAACTAAGACAATTTTTAATACCACTTTTATTATTAGCGGTAGCGCTAATATGTATTGGTTATTTTGCTCCAAAGATTTGGGAAAACTACCAAGGATATTTGAGTACAAAATCTGAAGTAGAACAAAAACAAGCTCAAATCCAAGAAAGACAAGCTAAATTAGAGCAATACCAACGCAAAGAACAAGAAGAAGCGGCAAAAGAACAAGAAAATAAAAAACTTGGCAAACCTTTCTACAAACCTGTATTAACAGGTTTAGACCAAGAAGCGGTTATTGCTGGTGAATTTGCTGAAATTCTTCAATTAGTTCGTGCTAACCAAATCAAAGTTAGATCTATCAAATATAATTACAAACCTGAAAATGATGCCTTCTTCCAATCTGCAGGTTCTCAATACCACGTTGCAGAATTGAAAATGGAAATGATAGGTAATTATTCAAATTATGACAATTTCTTAAAAGAAATGTACAAACATGATCATTTCTTAGATATTCAATCAGCTGAAATTGTTCCTTACAAAAAGAATAAGAGAATCCTTCTTATCAACTTCAGAGTAAGATTATACGCTAAAAAATAATCATTCAAACATAGAAAAATCGATTGAAAACAGTTGTTTTTTAGCTCTAACACAAGTATTACAAAAGCTCGTTTCTAACGAGCTTTTTTTGTTGTAATCAACAAAACTACTCCCACAGCGTCCGCGATAATCGTTCGCTAAAAATGGACAAGAATACACCCCATTTATTGTCAAAACTCTACTTGATTCACAATCTAAAGAACTATAATTATCCAGACAACATTCTTCAAAAGATGAATTTTTATCATGCCAAGGAATAATGTGTAAATTAGACGAATCTAATTCAAAATTATTTCTTTCAAATAGCTTTTCAAAACCATTTTCCCATTCATCATTTGACAAATTGTAGTAATTTACAACCGTAATTATTGGGTTAAAATTGTATTTCAAAAGATGTTTTATAGCAAAGACCGCTTGGCGAAAAGCTCCACGATACCTTATATCATCATTTTTAATCTCTTCAAAATGATCAAGACTTAGTTTAAAAATTATTTCATTAGAAGATTCTTCTTCAACACGTTTTAAAAATCGCGCTTTTTTCTCATTAATAAAAGAACCATTCGTACAGATACAAACATTTGAGCGTCTTAAGCATAATCTTAAAATAGCATTAAAATCAGGATGAGTCATTGGTTCTGCACCAGTTAAATAGATACACTCAAGATCTTCTTGCATAGTATCGTTCAATGCTTGCTTAACAGCATCAATAGTTATAAAATCAACCTCTTTTTTATACATAGGAAAATCAATATAACAATGTTTGCAATGTTGATTACAATTTTTAGCAGTCATTTCGATAAACAAGTTACTTAAAGACTTCAAATGAACAACCTCAGGCTGGTAAATATTACTCTTCATAATTAAAACTCCTCTCAATATAAGACATGTTTGTCCAGCCCTGAAACAAAATAAATTATCCAACTTGGCAAAAGATTGTATCAATAGAACTATTTTGTGCTAAAATTCGAATATGGTAAAAATATTAGATTGCACAATCCGAGATAGCGGTTTTGAAACAAATTGGAACTTTGAAGATGAATTTGTTTTTGATTTAATGCGCGAATTAAATGAAAAAGCCGTAAACCTCATTGAAATAGGATACCGCAACCATATAGATACCGAAGGTAAAGGTCGTTTTTATAATTGCACCCCTAATTTTTTAAAACCTTTTTATGAGAAGAAAGGTAATCTAAAATTAGGAGTAATGGTTGATACTACAAGATTTTCAACCGAAGATTTTCCAGCAATTGAAAAAGATTATATTGACTTTGTTAGAATCGCTGGCCGTTCAGAAAAGATTTCAGAAACACTTGAAATTGCTGAAATTTTGCATAACAAAGGCTACAAAATTTACTTACAATTGATGGATATTTCAAACGTTGACGCAAATGGTTATCTAAAATTATACGCTTGGGAGCACAAGGACATAATCGAAAGTGTCTATTTTGCAGATAGCAAAGGGACTTTGCAACCTGATGAGATTTCGAGTTATTTCTATAAATTAAAAACTCTTGGATACCATAATATAAGTTTTCACGCACATAACGCATCTAATTTAGCATTAAAAAATTCACTAAAAGCCATTGAATTAGGGGTTACAAGTATTGATATTTCACATATTTCAGGCGGTCGCAACGGCGGTAACCTAACCGCTGAAGAATACTTTAATTATACATTTTAATTATTACTTAGAAGTAATTTTTTTCTCAACTTTTTTATCGCTTTTTGTGATAATTAATTTATCACCTTCCATGGTGTATTTAACCATATCAACTTCAGGATTAACATCTAATAATCCTAATATTGTTGAATTAATAGTCAAAGCCCACCCATTACCATTTCTTATAAGTTTTCTATCAAATGCCATACAAATACCCTTACATTTCACTTGACAATATAATAGTATTTGTATATGCTAATTTCTAATATGACATTGTATGGTTATTTGTAATGTTAAAGAGGAAATATGAAATATACCCTAGATAAAAGTGAAATAGAGGAATTATTCAGAAATAATTCTGTAAAAATTAACGAACAAAGCAATCTTGAATTATTAAAAGACTCATTGATAATAAATAATGATGGGAACATATTTAAGCTAACAAAAGCTACTTTTTACTTTGAAAAACAAGAAATTGAGCAAAAATTTAAAGTAGAATTTCTTAAGAGCCTAGTATGCAAGCATTTAAATCTAAAAAAGAACGAGGTATTATTTGTCTCGGATAGCGAAAATGATACAGTATTTAGAATCAATTTATTCCCTCAAGAAGAAATATACATTATTGTATGCCATAGAAACTCTGCAATACTAACATCAAAAGATTTTTATACAGAAATAATAATCGAAGAACATTCAAATACAGTCGGACCCTACAAACGCCTATCTAATTCCGATTATTATTTTAGATGGTCATACATTGATTAGAATAAATTACTCCAGAAATTGTTTATAAACTTCTGCATCTGAATTTCTCGCCACAACTTTAGGCAAATACAAAACCCCATGACGTTCTGCGATTTTTTGAATTGAAGGAGATGCCGAAACTATAACAACCTTTGTATCTTTATAATATTTTGAATAAGTTTTTATCTGTTCAACAAACCATTCACCCGCCAATTTTGGAAGAAAATCACTCTCCATTTGCAAGTCAGTAAAAATTGTTGTATACGGTTCATCAATCGAAGCTTCTAACTTTGAAACAGCTTCTCTTGCCGAATTTGCCGTATCAATTTGAGCCTCCATATTCAAATATTCAATATTATTTTGATGAAATCTAACCCAACCAGGAACATCATCGACTATCAATATTTTTTTCATAACAAAAATATTCTACACAAAAATCCCTCTTTTTTCTACCAAAACGGATAATGTTTCGCTACAGATTTTTCAATAATCTGAGTTCAAGGAGGAATATTATGAAAACAAAAATCTTATTAACACTCTTATTTTGCGCAATAATTTACCCCCAAGCCTTTGCCAGCACACCTCAAAAAGCTGTAGAATTTTTCAAACAATATCAAAACTTGGCAAATACCTACGATGAAACCCTTTTACAAATGTATTCACCAGATGTAAAAATTATAAGAGAAGTTGTTAAACCTACAGGAGAAACCGTCGATATTGTAGTTCCACCAAAAAGATTTTTTAAAGAATTGAAAATGGGACAAAAAACTGCTAAACTAAGAAGGTACAAAAACAAATACAGAAACATTACAGCCCAAGAAACTCCAGAAGGAATAAAAATCACAGCGGAAAGACAACCTTCAAAAGAAACTTACTGGCTAAAGATGTATCAAATTGTACAAAACACAGATTCAGGTTTTAAAATCAAAGAAGAAATGATGCAGACAAAAGTTCAATCATTTCTGAAACACAAAGACGAAGGTGAATAATGAACAATTTCAGATTCTTAACAGCAGGAGAAAGTCACGGAAAATGCTTAACCGCAATAATTGAAGGTGTTCCTGCAGGAATAACAATCGATGTAGATTTTATCAATAATGAACTAAAACGTCGCCAACAAGGATATGGCAGAGGCGAACGTATGCAAATCGAAAACGATACTGTAGAGATTACATCAGGTGTTCGTTTTGGTAAAACTCTAGGTTCACCAATCACTTTGGTTATCCAAAACAGAGATTTTGAATCTTGGAAAAAAATTATGAGTGTTGCCCCAGAAGATATAACTGATGAAAAAGCGTTCTCAACATATCGTCCAGGACACGCTGATTACGCAGGCAGCGTAAAATACAACCAAACAGACTTGCGCAATGTTTTAGAACGCTCAAGTGCAAGAAAAACAGCTATAGAGGTTGCAGTTGGAGCTATTGCAAAACTTGTTCTGAAAGAATTAGATATTACAGGCTCATCAAAAGTTCTTCAAATCGGTTCTGCATGTTGCGCTGCAGATTTTGAATCAGAAGTAGACATTATGCGAGGAAAAGGTGATACTGTTGGCGGTAAATTTGTAGTTATTTATAAAAATTTACCAGTTGGTTTGGGCTCTCACGTTCATTGGGACAGGGGAATTGATGGCAAACTAGCCCAAGCTATTATGAGTATACCTGCGGTTAAAGTTGTAGAAATCGGAACAAATCCTCTAGGCTATCAAGGAAGCGCATACCACGATGAAATTTTTATAAATAATGGTGAAATTGAGCGCAAAACAAACAACGCTGGCGGAATTGAAGGCGGTATGACAAATGGTGAAGACTTGGTTGTATTTGGAGTAATGAAACCAATTCCTACTATGAAAACCCCATTAAAGACTGTAGATTCACAAACTAAAGAAGAAACCGAAGCTCATTTTGAACGTTCAGATGTTTGCGCAGTAGAAGCTTGTTCTGTTGTGGCAGAAGCTCGTGTTGCTTGGATTTTAGTTGATGAAATTCTTCACAAATTCGGCGGTGATTCTTTGGAAGAATTAAGAAAAAATTACAATAAATAATTACTTATTTCCTTTTGCCCTGTTATGAACTTTGCAAAGCATTTGGCAATTAGAAATATCAGTAGAACCACCTTTACTCCACGCGGTAACGTGGTCGGCATCCATTTCTGTAATTTTCCAAATGCGAGTTTTATTATTATCATTCCCTAAGGCACATAGTGGACAGTTTGATACTCCTTTAGCCTGAGCTTCCTGTGTCTGTTTTGTATAGACGGTTTTTTTATCTCTTTCTTCAAATATACGGATTTCTAAAAGCTTGCTATCAACACAACCTCCAAGAACATATTCAAATATCCCCTTTTTATTTCTAACATATTCATCAGCATATAATTCTGCAACTTTTACACCTATTTCTTTAGGATTATAAGGTTTTTTATGATGTTCTTCATATAATCTACCCCATTCTATTGTTTGCATTTCAGAATATACTTCTGGGAATACACAATCAACCCAATCAATAACGGAATTGAAGTAAGTTTTTAGTTCATTAATATTATCATCTCTTCGATGCATAGACATATAACCATCAATATTTCCTTTGCTTACCCAGCCTAAAGCACAAGCTAAAAATTCTTGACGATTTGCAACAGCTTTTATATAAGAACTCCATTTATCAATGTTGGAATTTTGAGAGTTACTAAATTCTTCTTTTGCTAAGGTAACAAATGAACCTGAGTAAATTGCATTTAATTTTTCTTGTTCATTAAGAGGTACACCAACAATATTAATGGTTTTAAACCAAGCCTTTATTTCTTCTTCAGTACCTTCACAAACGTATATTAATAATTTCGTATTAAGAATTTGTTGTTGTTGCTCTTGGGAAAGACCTCTAAAATATTGTTCCATCCCATTTACTTTAATTGCAAATCTACTTGTTATAAAACGGCCTAAACTGGTTATTCTTTGCTGGCCATCTAAAACTTCAAGCTGACCATTTTCAGTTCTATTAAAATATATTAGACCTATAGGATAACCTTTTAAAACTGAATCTATAACTGCTACATCTTTTTTTCCATCAGCATAAATGTAATTTCTCTGATATTCAGGCTGAATGGTTAATTTACCATCCATGCCAAATAGACCTTTTCCTTCAAGTTCATTATAAACAAAACCTGAACATATATCTTGTACTGTCCATTCTGTATGCAATTCTGTTATCATAGACTACCTCTTTTTAATTATTACTCTTGCGTATTTAGGTTTTCCATTGACTTCTGTTAAATATGTACCTTGTGTTTCAGGAGTTGGACCCGTTAGCATACTATACCTTCCAATAGCATCAATAATTTCAAATTGTTCAGGATTGTATTTATCTAAAAAGGTTACAGGCACGCCCATAGCTTCTTCATAATCACTTGGAATAGCATCTGTGTAAGGGACTTCTATCGCATTATAATTATCATATTTTTGATATTCTTGCCCTCTAATTTCTTTATGTTTGCTGTGTTTTATATTTTCTGCCATAGTCATTAATTTTAAAGGCAGGTGTCTTCTTCCATGATCTATATTGGTAAGCCATAAGCAACTATTTGTTGCAACGATTCTATTTCCATTTTCATCAATTCTAGCTTCAGAGCCATAAAGTTCATAATTTTCAGGAACAATAAAACCGGAAATAGCACGCCCCATTCCTGTTCCAAGCCAAACTTTATTATTCTTGATTAAAGTAAATACTTCTCTATATGTTAGACAGTTTATATTTCCTATGATTAACAGTTTTTTTTCTGCTTCCATAATCCAAGCTAAAAATTCCCTAAACAAAGAAAAAGGAGGATTTGTGATAATAATATCTGCTTCATCACGAAGTTTCTTAACCTCTTTGCTTCTAAAATCACCATCGCCTTCAAGATATTTCCATTCAAGGTCTTCTATATCAATTACACCATTTTGATTAGCATCATGGTCAAGAGTAAATATCTTTCCTCTTGTTTTATTTATATCAGGATCAAAATGAGGTGCTTGTTCTTCAAACAATGATGTTTGATATGGCATATTTACTTTTTTGCTTTCAAAAGCATAACTTGTGCTAATAAGTTTTTTTAGTCCGAATTCTTCAAAATTTTGAGCAAAAAACTTTGTAAAATTACTCCATTCAGGGTCATCACACGGTAATAATACTGTTTTACCTCTAAAAACATCAGGATTATAATCAATATATGCCATAATTTCTTTTTCAATATCGCACCATTGAGTATAAAACTCATCATTTTTTGCTTTTTTAGCCTGTTTTAAATTATCATTTGCCACGTTTAAAAATCTCACCTAATGTTGTCTATTAGTCACATGTTACATTATTATTTATATATAACATCCTCTTTTTTATTGATTTTATATATATGTCTGAAAGTCGGTAGATTACTAATAGAAGATAAAGCATAATTAAATTATGCATAAAGATGAAAAACTAAAAAGAAAAATTTCTAAAAAAATTGGAACATCTATAAAGTTTTACCGAAACAAGAATAATATTTCACAAGAAAAACTAGCTTTTAGTATCGGTGCAGATAGAACTTATATTAGTGCTCTTGAACAAGGTAGTAAATGTGCCTCCATATACTGCTTATACCTTATTGCCCAAGAGCTGAACATCAATATAAAAGACTTGTTAGACATGAATATCAAATAGCTTTCTGTCATTCTGACAAAAGTCAGAATCTATCAGTTTGTTGTTATAAAGCAACATTGACAGATCCTGAATCAAGTTCAGGATGACATTACATATTCAACTTGTAACAATATCAGAAATTTTAGGCAATTTTTAATATTTTCTTTTTTTATCTATAATGAAATTAAAAAGGAGTTATTAATGCCGATAGATTTCAACCCACATACAATGTTTTATTACTCACCAAACGTATCTCAACGTATGGTTCAGTCACAAATTCAAATGCCACAACAACTTGCTCAAGATACTTTTACAAAAAGCGTTCAAGTTGAAAATAAAAACATTGACACTAATTTTGATGGGATGAAAATCACTCAAAAATCTTTTGGTACAATTGAAAAAACTAAAGAAGAGGCAATCCTTTATACAATTACCAATAAAAATGGCGCAAGCGTAGATTTATCAACTTTTGGCGCAACAATCACATCTATAAAAGTTCCTGACAAAAATGGAAACTTAGTAGACGTTACACAAGGTTATGACAATGTAACTCCATACGAAAAATCTCCTGTCGGACATGCCGGCGGAACTATCGGACCTTGCGCAAATAAAATTTCTGGTGGTAAATTCACAATCGGAGAAACCACCTACGACTTAGAAAAAAACAAAGACAACGGCCAAACACATTCACACGGTGGAACTCAAGGTTTTGATGTTAGAAATTGGAAAGCAACCGTTTTAAAAGATGGAATTAAGTTTACTTACATAAAACCTGATATGGAAATCGGTTATCCAGGAAATGTCGAGGCATCAGTAACTTATAAATTTGATAATGACAATAAACTTCATATTGAATATAGCGCAAAATCAGATAAAGACACTCTAATCAATATGACAAACCACACATATTTTAATCTTGACGGTGTTGAAAATACCCAAGAAAATTCTGTATATGACCACATTGTAAAACTTCCAAATTCATCATCAATAACAGAAAATAATTCAATTGCAATTCCAACAGGTAAAATTAGACTTGTAAAAGGAACACCTTTTGATTTTTCAGAAGAACACAAAATCGGTGATGTAATAAATTCTGACGACGATCAAATGAAAATTGGCTCAGGCTTTGACCAAAATTATTGTGTTGACGGCTATGACGGCAAAAAATTAATTGAAGTTGCAGAAGTTAAATCTACCAAAACAGGTATTGAATTAGAAGTTTATACAGACCTACCAGGATTCCAATTCTACACCGCAAACCATCTTGGTAAAGCAACTCAACCAAATGGCAAACACGGCTCTAAGTATGAAAAACGTTCATCTTTCTGCGTTGAACCGCAATTTTTCCCAAATGCCATAAATACTGAAAATTTCAAAGATAAAGGCATTTTGAAAGCTGGAGAAGAATACAATAGAAGAATTATTTACGCATTCTCTACTGAAGATTAATCATTATAATCTGGTTCTAACTTCAAAGCTTCCAAAACTTCTTGCTCTCTTTGAGCTAATATCTTGTCTTGCGAAGAAAAATTAGAAACTTTTAAACCTGTTGAAAGAACAACTTTTTCTGCATCATCGCGTTTAACAAAAAATTCTTCCAAATATGCAGGAATCTTGTCCGCAATTGGACATTCTTTAGCAAATACACTTTTTGCTACGTAATGCACACGATGTTTTTCATCAATAACCAAACGGCCTTCTGGCGTAGATTCCAAAAGTTTTCCAACTTCTTTATCAAAGTTCAAGATATAAGTTTGTCCATCTTTAACAACTTTTACTGAATAATAACTAAAATCAACATACAATGGAGATTTAATTTTTGATACTGTAACTTGAGCCCCATCAAATGTATTTATAGTAATTCTACCTTTAAATATTCTACCATCTGGTAGATATTCATGAATAAGGTGTGGACTACGTTCGTCAACTGGAGTTTCAAACAAATCGGTTAAATTGTTAACAAATTTTGGAATACTAAACTGATTAAAGGTAAGTCTGCTGGTTACAACTTGTCTAGTTACAGAACGTAATTCGAAATTTGTATAAGTTGTTTTTGATTGGTCTTTTTTAGCTGTTAATCTTTTTCTAGGTTTGAAAACTTCTTCTTTTTTAGGAACTAATTCTTTTGTTGCGTAACGATCTTCTATACGTCTTTCTGCTGCTCGCACTTTTGAATTTACTTTTGGGTTGAGGGTTCCAAGCAATTTTTCTTGGACACTTTTTGCACGCCTTGCAATGTTCATCAACTGAGCTTGAAGTTTGCGTTGTTCCAAAATTTCTTTTTCTTCTTCTAATACAATTTTTTCTGCTTCTCTTAACAGAGAATATTCTTCTCTTTGTTGTTTTAATCTTGCAGCTTGTTGCTCTTTTGCAATTCTTGCCTCTTCTTTTTCTTGTCTTAATTTTTCAGCCGCTTGTTCTTTTACTTTTCTTGCCTCTTCTTTTTCTTGTCTTGCTTTTTCTTTTTGGGCAGAAATTTTTTCTTTTTCAATTCTTCGTTCTAATCTTTGCTCTTTGCGCTCAGCTTTTTGAATTAATTCAGCTTTTCTTCTAGCTTTTTTATCACTTTTAGCTTGAACTTTACCTGCTACAAAGGATTTAAAATTAGTTATGTTTTGATTAACAACATCCATTGTTGCTCTTAAGTTTAAAGATTCTATTTCATTGTCTGATAGTAAAGCTAAATTTTGGATTCTAAAATCTTCAGCTTTCATACCTTCAACATTAACCTGTTTCATAACTCGCCCATCTTCAAAGAACACAAATCCATTTTTGATTTTTCCATCTTTATCTTGTACAACTAACCTTAAAACTCTATTATCATCTTTTGATTTTGCAGGACAATAAAGATAAGTTTCTCCATTTTGACCTACATTTCTGAATAAAATTCCCTTAGCGCAATCGTAATCATCACCAAAATACATACGTTTATACGTTACTGCATTAGTTGAACGCCCAATTTTTAATAGAGAATCCAATTCTGTATAATTTGCAATTAAAAAATCCATTTCAGGTTTCAAGCCTGAACTTTTTTGCAATTCTCGAAGGTGAGCAACAGTTGAACGAACTGTTTTCGGATTCATATTTCCTTTTAATGTTCTACTTATACTAATGAAATTATCAGAATATAATTCCAAATCACTAAATTCTTCACTCAACATTGTCAAAAACTTATCAGAATTAAACTTAGTTTTTTGCTCAAAAGGATTGACTCTAAGCGTTGGTGCTGAGAAAGTATCCGAAGTCAGCAACGCAGTGCCATCTTTATTCACTCTACAGGTTAACAAATCATTATAATCTTTATCTACAACTCTTAACGAAAACAATTCTTTTTCATTATGTGCATCTAATTTTGCAACCTGCAATTTTTTATTTTTACTTGGCAAAAGACCTTCAAATACAAAACCTTTTTTTACTTCACCAGCAACCATACCTGGGAAACAATCTTTGAATTTATAACGATATACTCCGTTCAACTTTGATGAAAATTCCATCGCTTTTCTATACGCTTTGGCAATAAAAGACAATTGTTCAAATTGTTTTTCATCAAAAACTATTTCTTTTGAAAGCTTCAATTTTCTTGCCTCAAAAGAAATACTATTACGTTGAGATTGCTGATATTGAGATTTATATGGGTTATTTGTAAATATATTCTGGATAATCATTGTAAAAGTACAAAAACTTGTGAATATATTTTTTGCTATTTATTGCTCAATTTTTTTAATCACCTTACAAGGATTTCCAACCGCAACAACATTAGATGGAATATCTTTCGTTACAACAGAACCAGCACCAATTACCGCCCCATTACCAATCGTTACATCTGGTAAAATTGTAACTCCGCCACCAATCCAAACATTTTTGCCTATCGTGATTGGTTTTGCAGATTCTATACCCTTGTTACGTTCTTCGGCTTTTAGAGGATGAATCGCGGTATAAAATCCGCAATTTGGGCCGATAAAAGTATTATCTCCAACTTTAATTTTTGCACAATCCAAAAATACACTATTGTGATTTATATAAACAAATCCGTCAAATTCAATATTATATCCATAATCACAGAAAAAATTCGGCTCAATTACGCTATCTCTGCCATAATTCCCTAGTAAGGAAATTAAAATTTCTTTTTTCTCTTCTTGTTGAAATGGCGAAAGTGAATTATATTGCATACACAATTTTTTCGCATTCAATCTATCTGCAACAAGTTCATCACAATTTGGATTATAGCATTCTCCGTTCAACATTTTTTCGCGTTCTTGCATAATTAAACCCCTTTTAGCAAATTTTAACACATCTTGAACAAATTTCCAACAAGTTGCGTTTTATTAGTAGATAAGTTATAATCCGAATATGAAAGGGATTTAGATATGATTAAAAAAGTTTTACTTGGAATAATTGCAATATTTATTTTTGTTTTCACATTTGCAAATATAGCAGAAGCTGTATCTACAAACACTTCTGCAAAAAAAGTTACACCTCCATGGGATAAAAAAATTATCAAAGTCTATGTCCCACAAGATACTAACGCTGCAGCTATGAAAAATGCATTTGGGAAATGGCAAACAGTTAGTAGCGGAAAAATTCAATTCCAATATGTGCCAAAAGATAAAGCTGATATTACTGTAGAATTTACTGACAAAGCTGAGGGATTAGAAAGTAAACTTGGCGGATACTCAGTAGGAAGCACAGATGGTAAGAAGAAAGCAACTATCAAAATCGCAAGCAAAAGCCCTGCTGCTAAAAAATACTCAAAAGATTATATGTACATAACTATGCTACACCAAGTTGGTCATGTTCTTGGATTACCTGATAATAGTACAAAACCAACAAGTATAATGTATATGCCAATATCAGAAAAACAATCTGTCTTAAAAATAGACGTTAGAAAGCTATACTCAACCTATGGCTGGTCATACGCTAATCGCAATATGCCAAGTCAACGTTAATCCCAACCGTATAACTTACTTATAAAATCAACGTCATACTTTGTAATAGCCTGATTTCTACTAGCTTTTGCATAGTACATAATACTGCTTTTATTTGGAGAATGGTCAAAAATACCTAATGCATGGCCTATTTCGTGCACCATAACTCTATATACTGCATCTTTTCTAAATAGCGCACCATTTGGAGATCTTTCAGAAATTGTTATCTCAGCAAAAATCATATGTCCACCCATAGACCTATGATAAGTTTGTCCAATTGTTGTTTTATTCCCAGTTACATCATAAATATCACGAACAAATTTTACTTTTATTTGTGCTTTTTCAGGGTCTTGAACATATTTAAATGCAATTTTACCCTTTGTTGCAGTTGTCCAAGCAGAAAATGCTTGTTTCATCAACGCAGATTTTGAATGTGGCTGAATATATGTTCTAATCGTCTTAGGATTATCCCACACTGCATTTGCCAAAACCTGTGAACAAGTTGTTAGGAAAAATGAAAAAATTAAAACAAATAATAGTAAAATTCTTTTCATCATATCAATCTCCTTAATTACCATCCATAAACTTCATCAAGCCATTCTAAATCGCCTTTTGAAATTTCTTGTCTATCATCTTCTGTCGGATACATAATACTCATTGGATCATCAGAATGTCCACCAAGTCCAATTGCATGTCCAATTTCGTGTAACATTACAGTATATACAGCATCTCTACCAAGCTGAACACCTGTAGAAGTTTTTTCTGCAATATAAATAGTTGAATGAATTAATCTATTTCCACTAATAAAACGTGACCTTGTCAATCCAATTTCGCGCTCTGCATTCGGTACAATATTAACAAACTCTACCACAATATCTGCCGTAGCTTTTGAAGTTACATAACGAAAAACAATCTTGTTATTTGTTTTTCTTGACCATTCTGCAAATGCATTTTTCATCATTTGAGTTCTTTTGTGGTTTGGTGGAATATAAGTTTTAATCTTTTTAGGAAATTGCCATCTACGGTTTTGACTCTCAGCAGCAAAAGCTTCTGGCGCAACAGTTACAGGCATTATAAATGTCGCTAAAAATGAAAAAATTATACAAAATATAATAACAATTTTTCTCATAAATTACCTTATACTCGCGTTTATTCAACACACATGTAAGTAATCGGCAAAAGTTGTGAAAAAGTTTAAAAAAAGAGCCCCAGACTTATCAAATCTTTACATATAAAAATTGGAAAAATTACTCAAAGTGATTTATAATAGGCTCGTATGGGAAATGAAATCGTTACAACAGAAGAGAATAAACCTACACGCAAAAAATATGTTTTAAAAAAGCGTGAAGCTACTAAAACTGATTACAAGGTTAATTATGAAACAGACCTAAATCAGGCTCAACTTGATGCAGTGACATCAAAAGAAGGTCCTATTCTAGTTATTGCAGGCGCAGGTTCTGGTAAAACCAAAACCCTTACATACCGTGTCGCAAGATTAATTGAGGATGGGATAAAACCTGAAAATATCCTTCTGCTAACTTTTACAAAAAAAGCTGCAACAGAAATGCTTTCTCGTGCAACAATCGTACTTGATGACAGATGCGAAAAGGTTGCCGGTGGAACATTTCATTCTTTTGCCAACATAATTCTAAGGAAATATTCAAATTTACTAAAACTTAAAAATAATTTTACAATATTAGATAAAACAGATTGCGAAGATATTATAAATCACATAACAGGGCAACTTTACCCTAAAAAAGAAAAACGATTCCCTAAAAAATCTACAATCTTAGAAATCTATTCAAAAAGTGTTAACAAAGAAACTCCAACCAAACAAATTATTGAGGATGAGTTTCCACAATTTGCACACTGTGAAGATAAAATCATCGAAATTCACAAAGCATACGTTGCTTACAAACGAGAAAACTCCGTTTTGGATTACGATGATTTACTGTTGTATATAAAGCTTTTGCTTGAAAATAACGAAAATTTGAGAAAAACTCTTTCAAATCAATATCAATACATAATGGTTGACGAGTACCAAGACACAAATACCCTTCAGGCTGATGTAATTAAACTATTGGCCTCTGAGCATAACAATATTATGGCTGTTGGAGATGATGCCCAAAGTATTTATTCTTTCAGAGGGGCAAATTATAGAAACATTTTAGATTTCCCAAAACTTTTTGATGGAACAAAAATAATTAAACTTGAGCAAAATTATCGTAGCACCCAAAATATCTTGAACCTAACTAACACAATAATTTCAAGAGCAAAAGAAAAATTTGCGAAAAACTTATTTTCAGAAATTCAATCACCTGTAATGCCAGCTTTAATCTGTGCTAAAGACACTCAAATGGAAGCTGATTTTATTTGCCAAAGAATCTTAGAATTACTTGATGAAGATATTAGTCTATCGGACATTTGTGTTCTTACACGTAATGCCAGAATGTCATATTCTTTGGAGATTGAACTTTCAAAACGAGCAATTCCATTCCAAAAGTTTGGCGGTCCAAAATTTATGGAAACGGCACATATAAAAGATGTTGTGGCTCATTTAAGAGTAATTATCAACCCTGATGATGTGATAAGTTTGAACAGAATTTTATTACTATTAAAAGGTATTGGGGCAGCTACTGTAAACAACATCATGCCAGTAATCAAAGGGCAATTAAACCCTGATGTCAAACTTTTACCATCAAACAAAACTACAAGCATTGTTCCAATGTTAAAAACTTTGGACAAATTAAGAAACTTCATCGCAACAAAAAAACCGTCAGATATAGTTGAGGAAGTAATCAATTACTACCTACCAATATTAAAAGACAAATATGATGATTTTAATAAACGTGAAAAAGATTTGGATCATTTTCAGTACTTGGCAGGTCAATACTCAAATTTGGAAGATTTTATAAGTGATATAGCGCTTGAGCCACCTGACGCTAGTGTTGAAGAAATGTATAAAAGAAATTCTGATGATGAAGCTTTAACTATTTCTACAATCCACTCGGCTAAAGGTTTGGAGTGGGATAGCGTATTCATTATTGGTGCTGTTGACGGAAGATTTCCAAGCGCGTATTCATTCAATTCTGAAGAAGAAATGGATGAAGAGTTGCGCTTGATGTATGTTGCAACAACTAGAGCGAAGAATAATCTATATATCACATATCCAGTTGATATGTACGATTATTCTATGAATATGGTATTATCAAAACCATCAAGATTTTTAGACAATATTCCAGATGATATTCTAGAACTTTGGGATATTACAGAAGGATAAATATAAATTATCCATAGCCAAAACAAAGCGATATAGAACGGAGAAAAGATGTTAATCAAAATATACACAGACGGCGCATGTAGCGGAAACCCTGGTAAAGGTGGATATGGAACAATTCTCATTGCAGAAGATGATAATGGAACTGTTCATAAAAAAGAATTAACCGAAGGTTTCAAAGTTACAACAAATAATAGAATGGAGCTTCTTGCGGCTATTGTCGGACTTGAAGCATTGAAAAAACCTTGTGATGTAGAATTAACATCAGATTCAAAATACTTAGTTGACGCATTCAATCAAAAATGGGTAGACGGCTGGATTAAAAAGGGTTGGAAAGGCGCAAATAAACAACCAGTTAAAAACCAAGATCTTTGGAAAAGATTATTAAAAGCAAAAGAGCCTCATAACGTTAAATTTATTTGGGTTAAAGGTCATGCAGGTCACGAATTCAACGAAAGATGTGACGAAATGGCTGTTGCTTCGTCTAACAGCGACAATCTACTTGATGATACAGGCTTTAGTGGGGTATAAAACAAGTCCTATAGAGCGTTTCTTTGACTTTTAGTCAATTTTATGTTAATATAAAAACCGCGATTATTTTATATTACAAATTGACTTGGAGAACAAATGAGAGTTACCCCAGTAGATAGAACTTCGTTTCATGGAGCTCAAAATCAGGATTTGAATCCTGAGAAAAACCAGCCTGAAAAACCAAAACAACAATACATTGACCCCCTTGCCAATTGGCCTTTAAGAGGTCTTGGATATACAAACGACATAGGGATTGCAATTAATGAAATTGCACCTACTGTTGCTAGATTATTCTGGGTACCTGCATTGATGTATTTTGGAGCAGATATTTATGACAAATACAAAAACGAAGGTAATGAATACGATCCTAGCGGGAAACGCGCATTTTCTCAAGCGATTTTCCAAGCTATGGCAAGTATAGCGCTACCAACAGTTTCAGGTCACATAGGTCAAAGCGCTTTTTCTTATGCAAGTAAAGTTCGTGGCGAAAAACTTTCAACAAACGCAAAAGAGCAAACTCTAAGGTTTATATGTAGCCACGCAGTTTCCAATGATGTTTTTGCACAAGGACAAGACAAAAATGAATTGCTAAAAGATTTCAAAGAAAATTTTGATAATTTTTACGCTCATAAGAAAAAGCACTATAATCGAAAAAATATCATAGTAAAGGTATATGATACCTTACTTGCAAACTGCCATAGAGGCGCTGTAGCAAATTCAAATGAAACTCGAATAAAAGATTTTGCATCAAAAGAATTTGAAAAAATCATAACCAACTGCAATGATTCTGTTCAAATGAAAACGGCTCTAGAAAAAGATATATTTAAACTAAAAGCTTGGAAATCACTTGGCGCATTTACTGCATTAATTCTAACCGTAGGACCAATTGATAAATTCGTAGAACACATAATAATTAAAAAATTCCTTGAACCGCAAATGGATAAAATAAACTTCAGTAAAATAAAGAAAATTACAGATTTTGGGACTACAAACGCTAGCAAATCAGCTTAATTTTTGACATCGGATAAATCATTTTATATGATAATAAATACACAAGGAGAAAAAATGAATTTACCGACAAATATTCCTGAAAAAGCGCGCAAAGAGCTAGAAAAATTATTAAACGGCAACAAAAACTTTATCAATGGAACCCCAACCGCAAAGAACATGTGTCTTTCAACCCTACAAAAATTAGCGCTATACCAAGAGCCTTATGCCTGTGTTCTAAGCTGTTCTGATTCAAGGGTTGTACCTGAGATTATCTTTGATTGCGGTATCGGAGAACTTTTTGTCGTCAGAGTAGCAGGAATTACTGTTGGAGAAAACGTTAGAGAAAGTATTGAATATGCCGTAAAAAAACTACACGTTCCTCTCCTAATTCTGTTAGGACACGATGATTGTGGAGTTATGAACTACGCAAACACGCACTATCCTGAAATTACAGAAGAATTTCAATCAATTTTAAAATGTGTATACCCTGTTATTGACCATGCTGGCCAACTTGATTGTAATAACAAATTCGCAAGAAAACACACCATATGGGTTGAAAACTTCTTATTAGAAAATTCAAAAATTCTCAAAAGTGCAGTAGATGAAGGGAACTTATACATTGCAAAATGTCACTTCGACCACCATACAGGTGAAGTTTATATGATTAACGAAAATTTAGACACTATTCACTATACAATGTAATTCATTAAACGATTGAGAAGCTGAGCCTTTTCATGAAATCCAACAAATTCGGCAATTTTCTCACCGTTTTTTAACAATACAAATGTTGGGAAACCTGTAATTCCGTATCTTTTAGCTATTTCAGGACACTCATCAACATCTAATAAACCAATCCAAACTTCACTATCTTCAAGATCAATCAATTCTATTCTTTGATTTCGACAATAATTACACCAAGGAGTATAAAATTCTACTAATTTCAAACCATTTTTTGTCTCTTTGTCAAAATTTTCTTCATTTAATTCTACTATCATATAAACCTCTCATTTTTTAAATTATTTTACCATTATACAAAATTTTCCACATTAGACACGAAAATAAAACCTAAGATAACAAAAAATTAAGAAAGATTAATATTTTCATACGAATTAGCAAAAAAAATATTTATGTAATTTATAATTAACATAATAAATAGAAGGTTATCCATGATTCAATTTACTGGTATTGATACAAAACAAAATATATACTTCACCCAAAAGAAACCCTCAAAGGTTCAACCTCAGCCAAATTTCGAACATCGAGAATATCATCCTATTCAGGACAAAGCAATTTCGCTTGGTGAGGGAACTGAACTTTTCATTGGAGGATTACTTAAACAAGGGAAAGAAATGATAACTTCTATCATTAAGCACCCTCTAAAATCTGCAGGAATAATGCTTGGAACTTCTGCAGCTTTTATGGCATTGCCTTTAGTTGGAATCCCTTCTGCTGTCGGTGGAGGAATCTTAGCTATTGGATTTGCAGGTTATGCAATTGGAAAAGCCTTATATCATACCGCACAATTTGCTAAAACAAATCAAAAAGGAAGTTATGATATTGCAAGAATACACCTTCAACAAATGGGTGAAGATACATTTGATATAGCTTTATCCGCCCCATTTGCACCAAAAGCAGCTTCAAATATCAAAAATTTTATTAAATATGGCAAAATAGGTGTTAATAGCGAATTGATAGCAAATATAAAATCTGCTAACAAATTTACTGAAAAAATCCGTATCCTAGCAAAGACTGATGCAGAATTATCAAGAAATTTCAACTTCCAAAACGCAGTAGATAAGGAAATACGAAATCTAAAAGATTTGAATGATGCTCAAAAAGCACAAATTAAAAAAGAATTATTAGAATTTAATATTGAAGCTGAAAAAATTCCAGAACTAGTTTTGAGAAAATATGGCGAAGCTAAGGGTATAACAACAATGCCTGATTTGGAATATATTCCAATGGCTTCAAATACACAAGGAATTGCAGTTGCAAACGATTGTAAAATATACTTAAATAACAACAAACCATATAAAGGTAAGCCAACATTCTCCGAATATACAACAATTAAACAAGAATTGATTAACGGCGAATACAAGATTACTTATAAACATAAGCCAACTGGTGATATTATCGTTGAGACTTGTGCTGCAGATATTGTTGATAAATACAACACATTATGCCAATTGTATAAAGAACTTTCTCCTGAATCTGTAAAAATTCTAACAATTTTACACGAAAGAGAACATATTCATCAATTTGCACAAGTATTTGCAACTCAAGGTTATGACTGGATTCCAGGAGAAGTAACTCCACGAGCAAAAGACTTATTTAACAAAATGGCAGCAGAGATGAAAACCTCTGAACCTCTTTCTGCTGAAGCCCTAGAAAAAATCGCAAGTTATACAAAAGGTGCAGAAAATGGAACACCTTTATCATACATAAAAACACCAAGAGAAATTGCAGCAAGACAATTTGAAGTAGAAGCTTGCACTCATCCAACATTCCTACCGTTAGATGGTGTGTTTAAAACTATGAAATACTCAAAAGGTCTTTCTATCGGCGAAAATATTCTAATCAATGACGTTAGAATTGAATCATCTAATTCTTAATATCTCAATGGGATTTTTGAACGATAGACCTCAATATCTTCGTAGCCAAAATTGTGCAACATTCTGTTTGTACTTGTATAGAAGATATTTTCATCAAATGTCGGACCAATATTGATTGATTTTACAGAATCTTTTGCAAACTTATATTCCAAATAAGGAACAAAAAGTCCGTTCTTTTCAATAATACCTGTCGGTTTGGAATCAGGAATTCCATAAACATTAACAACCACTATTCTGAATTCTCGTTCGTATTCAAATTGTGGATTTTTGAAAAATATACTTACAATACTTAAAACATCCAAAAGTTCAAACAAAATATCAAAAAGTTTAACTTCATTATTCTTTTTCGATTTCAATGCTCTATTAAATAATTGATTCCACTTTTTAAAAATCGCGTGAATAATTTTTACCTGTTTTTGCTTGTCGTAGATAACACTGCCATAAACAGGAAGGTAGCCATTTTCAGTCATATCAGTAATAAGTTTTTTCTTATCAAAACCTATATTATATCCTGTGTAATTTTTACCCTTTGCATAGTTATTCCACAAGGTTAAATTATCACTTTCTGTTGAAAAAGAAGTTGTAAAATATTCCAACTTGTTCACAAAATCATTGTTTCCATCCACAATGTGTTTGTATTTATTGCGGAAATGAGCTTTTACTTTATCAAACAAATCAGGATTTAATCCTTCATTTGCAAATTCATCGATTAAATTCACAATCAAACGATAAGAATAAGCGATTTCTTCTTTATCATTAAGATACAAGGCATTAGAAAACCTAATTGCCCCACCAGACAATATGTTCAAAAGCTTTTCAGGTTTTGTATAGTGATAAATCGGACAATTCGTATCGTCATCCAAAACTCGTTTAATCTTGGGGATTTTTTCCAGCAAATCATCATAATATGACATGTAACAAGACCTCGCAGAACTATACAAATATTATAGCATATTTTCTTAGACTTTTCTAGATGCAACTAACGTTTAATAGATTTTTCAAGTCGTTTTTTGATATGCAAAACTTCTTCTTTCGACAAATACTTATGAAATCTTGCAAACTCTTCCATAATGTCCCAAGACGAATAATTTCTGGTTTCGACTTTACGAATCCAATCATTGACTTCTTTTGTAATCATAATTTTTCTCCTTATATGTGACCACTAGCAAATAAATTATCAACTTCAAGCATTATATCGTCAGTTTCAATTAATTTCATACAAGGAGCGTATAAGTCTTTAGAGCCAACTAAATACTTACACTTAATATGATCACATGGGGCACATTTCATTGGGGATAAAACTACGGAACAATTTTTTCCGCAAGGTCTAAATCTAGATATTGGCATAGCACCAAATAATCCAATTGCCTTGATGCCAAGTGCTGCAGCAATATGTAATGGTCCGCTATCACCTGAAATCAACATATCAGCATTTTTGATTAAAGCTGAATTTTCTTCTAGGGTAAGTTTATCAACATAAGAAACAGCGTTAGGGATTTGTTCTAGAGGTTTTAAAACCTCACAATCAGCCTTAACACCAGTTATTATAATTGTTCCATTATATTTTTCTTGGATTTTGTTTCCTAATTCAATCCACTTTTCAATAGGGTAAGTACGACCTTGCCTTTTGGCAAAAACATGTCCTGCATTTAGGACAACTAGGGGTTTTCGGTATTGAGAAAGTTCATTTTTCATCTTTTCAGAAACTTCCTCACTTAAATACATTTTCAAATCCGAATATTGTCTAACATCAGGAAAAGCTTTTTTTGCAGTTTCCCAATAATTCATAACCGCATGATGCTTCGGATTTTTCTCATAATTAAACTGTTTTTTTATGCCAGCCAAAGTTGCCAACATTTTTAATTTGAAAGATGGTTGTAAATTTATCACAGCATCAAATTTTTCAGCTTTCAAAATTTGTGCCCATTCTTTCATATATTTTGAAAAAACTTTTAACTGTTTATCTTTAATTGACCAAACTTTAGAGATATTTTTATCAAATTCTAACAATTTTGTATCAATTGAAGTTAAATAATGAATTTCTACCTCTGGATGAGCTTCTTTAATCGCGCGAAAAGTATTGGTAGTGTGTATTACATCACCAATTGCTCCTGTGCGAATAATTAAAATTTTCTTAAACTCAGCCATTAGATTTTCCTTAAGTAGAACTATAATAATCCAAATTCGATATATTTATCAAGGATGTTAAGTTCCTTTACTAAATAAAAAAGCGGGATAATATCCCGCTTTTAATTATTTTAAAAATTCATCTAGTCTTTTAACAGCTTCTAAGGTATTTTCTCTGCTTCCAAAAGATGTTAAACGGAAATAACCTTCTCCATTTTTACCAAATCCAGAACCTGGAGTTCCAACAATTTGAACATTTTCCAATAAGTAGTCAAAAAATTCCCAAGAAGTCATACCATTTGGACATTTTAACCATAGATATGGTGAATGCTCACCACCAATATACCAAATATTATGTTTTTTAAGAACTTCTGCAATTAATTTTGCATTTTCTTTGTAATAATTTAGGTTTTCTTGAATTTCTTTTCTACCAGCTTCAGTAAATACAGCTTCCGCCCCACGTTGGATAACATAAGGAACACCATTGTATTTTGTAGTTTGGCGACGTAACCACATTTTGTTTAATAAACCATCCGCCAAAGCCTTTGGAACAACAGTCCAACCACATCTTGTACCTGTAAATCCAGCCATTTTTGACAACGAACAGAATTCAATTGCACAAGTTTTAGCACCTTCAATTTCAAAAATACTTCTTGGTAAATCTTTATCTGAAATAAAACATTCATATGCTGAATCAAAAAGAATTACTGCATTATTTTCATTCGCATAATCAACCCAAGCTTTTAGTTGTTCTTTGTTATAAACCGCACCTGTTGGATTATTTGGAGAACAAATATAGATAATATCAGCTTTTACTGATTTATCTGGAAGCGGTAAGAAATTATTTTGTGCATTTGCATCAATATAAACAATTTTTCTGCCTGCCATTGTGTTTGTATCAACATACACCGGATAAACTGGATCTGGAACTAACACAGTATTGTCAACTGCAAACAAATCTAGAATATTTCCCAAATCAGACTTTGCACCATCAGAGATAAAAATCTCATCTCCATCAAGATTAACACCATTTTCTGTATAATATGCTTGAACTTTAGATTTTAAAAACTCATAACCTTGCTCAGGACCATAACCTCTAAATGTTTCTTTTACCCCCATTTCATCAGAAGCATTTTTTAAAGCCTCAACTACAACTTTGCAAAGCGGTAATGTTACATCACCAATCCCAAGTCTAATAATTTTTTTATCAGGATTTGCATCAGCAAACTCTCTTACTTTTCTGTTAATAGTTGAAAATAAATAACTATCTGAAATGTTTTGATAATTAGTATTAATATTCATAATTTTACACTCCCTACTTAACTTCAATATGTTAAAATGATTATATCATAAAACCCTCAAATTAAATTGTTACATTATATTTACCAAAGTTAATATTTTGACAAAAAATATTTTTTTTTAGACTTACTTTTGGTATAGTCATGAAAAAGACTATACATGTAGTAATAAGTTTACAAAAAGGTGAGTAATGGTAGAATATATACTTCACAAAACAAAAGAAGAAACTGCATTAAACACACGTAAAATGTATGTTTCTACCCCTTACAACAGAGTTCAAGCTGTAGAAGAGAGATTAAAAAAGATTTTTGACGAAGAACTAAAATCAGAAGGTTCAATCCTTGTTAGTTATAAACCAGCTGTTCTTTCAAAATTAGCAAAATATTTGTCAGGACATATTTCTCGTCCAGCATCTATAGGTATCGCAGGCGAAACAGCAAGTGGAAAATCTACCATAACCCTTGATATAATTGACACCATCAAATCTTTTGCAACAGAATTTGAAATTGAAAATGCAATCACTAGAGTAAATACAGATGATTACTATTATGATAGATCTGAAATGGTAAAAGCAGCAGGAAGTTTCGCTGAATTTGCTAAAAATTACGACTTAGACGTTCCTCAAGCCCTAGAATTAGAATTAATGAGCGAACATATTAAAGAATTACTAAACGGGAAATCCGTATTTCTACCAAAATATGATATGTCAGGAACTGCAATCCGTCATGACAATCATACATTAGCAAACCCTTCAAAAATAATTATCTCAGAAGGATTATTCACCCTAACAGAAAAAATCAAAGATGCATTTGAGTTCAAAATCTATGTTGATGTAAGAGCAAATGTTCAAAAAGATAGATTTTTTGTACGTGCAGAAGAAAGAGGCTTAGGCGAATCTGCAAACGGAATTTACCAAAACGCATCTCAAAAAGCAGAAATCTATATTAGACCTTGCAAACAAGACGCTGACATTGTTCTTTCTGGTGAAGCTGTAAGAGCAAGATATAAAGCATTCTTAAATAGATTAATCAGCATTGTTCAGCAAGAAAATTTTAGAAACAAAATCATTCTTTAATTGTAACAAAATGCTAATTTCTTGAATATTTTAAGATACCTATTACAATGATAAAGGATACGTATCTTAGAACAATAATCAAACTAGAAATTAATGAATAAGAGAATGAAGAGATTTTTGGCTGTTGCTGCTTGTATTGCTGTAGTTGGTAATACAGGAATTTCAGCGTACCCTGCAGTCGTTTCAATAGACTCTACAACAAACGCAAATGCAGAAGCAGGCATCTTAACAAATACATCAACTGTAGATGGAAGTGTCACAGAACACGTATGGCAAAAAGGGGCAACTGATTCTGCTAGTGTTGATTTAACAGGCGGTTCTCTTGATGTTTCAGGTTATTCAGCATCTGTTTTAAATGACACAATTACAGCAACTAGCGGAAATCTCAACATTAAAAACGGAACTTTCACCGTAGGCAACAATAGCTCTATAGGTAGTACCGTAAACACAAATGTAGAATATGGTTCAGTTTTCGCAGTTTCTGGGGGAAGTGCAACATTTGATTCTGGCGATATTTGGGATGGTGTAGTCGGAATCGAACGCGGAACTTTAACATTAAACGATGCAAACAAAAGTTTAGACGGTTCATTTGTTCAAGTTGGCGGCAATACCACAATTACTGGTTCTAACTTTAGTATGGCTAATGCTTTAGATGAGGTTAGCGGTGGAATTCTTAATATCGGTACTACAGCAAACCCTGCAAATTTAACTGTTAAAAACGGTGCAATTACTCAAGATGCAACAGTAAACTTTGCCGAAAATAGTACTATTAATTTAAATTCAGGAAACGTATCCTTAAATGTTGGTGACACTTGGGCGGGCAACATCGATGTAAGCGGTGGAACACTAAATGTAAATAACCTTCCAAAAACAGGAACACTTACCCAAACAGATGGAACACTAAATGTCACAGGACAAAGATTTGACTTAAATAATACTAACGACAACCTAGATGGCGGAACAATTAACGTAGGAAATGGTTCTACAACTTCTAAATTAAATGTTTCAAAAGGTACTATAACAACAAGTTCGACCGTGAATTTAACAAACAAAAGTACCCTAAACCTTTCAGGAGGCAACGTAACATTAGACGTAGATGATACAATCGACGGTAATGTTAACGTTACATCAGGAAGCTTGTCACTTGTTGGTATTACAAAATCAAAAGATACATTGTTTACTCAAACTGACGGATCAACAACAGTCACAGGTAAAAGTTTCGATTTAAACAACGAAAACGATTATTTTGCTGGTGGAGAATTGACCATTGGTAACGGCATCAATGCTTCAAAAATGTCGGTTTCTCAAGGTGCAATTGCTGATACTAAGGTTAATATAAAAGAACACTCAAGTTTAGAAGTTAACGGTGGTATTGTTGACATAACTTCTGATTCAACTTGGGATGGAACTATCAACATTACAGAAGGCACACTAACTCTTGATAACGTAACAAAAAATTCAACCGCTAATTTTGCACAAAGTGGCGGTAAAACAACCGTAATCGGTAATGGCTTAGATTTAGATAACACAGAAGATATTGTTTCTGGTGGTACATTTAATATTGGTAATAAAACAACTCAAACAGAAGTAAGCGTTTCTCAAGGTTATATTGAATCAGATGCGATTGTAAACATCAACCGCAACGGGAAATTAAGTGTTTCAGGCGGGGAAGTAAACTTAGATGCTTCAGACACTTGGCGTGGGGATTTAGACATCACAGAAGGTGTTTTAACAATTTCTGATGTAACTAAAAACAGCTCTGCTAAATTTACTCAAACAGGTGGTACAACAAGCATTTCTTCTCAAAACTTTGTATTGAACAACGAATCAGACAAAATTTCTGGTGGAACTTTAAATATTGAAAACGGTACCAATTTTGAAATATCAAAAGGTCTTGTAGAGGGCGGTGCAAGAGTTAACTTAGATAACAACACTACTACAACAGTTTCTGGTGGTGGCCTAACACTTGACAACACTGATACTTGGAATGGAAATGTTCACAATACTGGTGGAAGCTTGGCCCTTGTCGGTATTAACCACAAAAACGGAGTATTTACCCAAACTAAGGGTGGTACAACCGTTACTGAAACAGGTTTTGATCTCAACAACAGAGCCGATCAAATTACTGGAGGTGTCGTCAATGTTGGTGACGGTACCACAATTAGTAGCATGAACGTTTCGGCTGGTACAATTGGAGTAAACGCAACCGTTAATATTAACAAAGAAGGTTCTTTGAATGTAGACGGTGGTACTGTTAACTTAAAGAAAGATACCCTTTGGGAAGGTGCAGTAAACGTATCTGACGGTACATTAAACTTGAATTCTGTTAGCAAAAGTGGAAGCGCAGTTTACTCACAAAGTAACGGAACTGCAACCGTTATTGGTTCAGATTTTAATCTAAATAACAGTTCAGATAGTGTTGCAGGAGGCACATTCAATATCGGTGACGGCACAACACTAACAACTTTAGATGTTTCAAATGGTACAATTCACTTTAACGCAAACACTAATGTTAATTCAAATTCAACATTAAATATCATGGGTGGCGAAGTTAACCTAAATAACAACGACACTTGGAATGGCAAAATTAACATGAACAACGGTACCCTTGAACTTGTTAATGTAACAAAATCAGAAGATGCTGTTTTCTCAAATATCGGCGGGAAAACAACAATACGCGGAAATACTTTTGATTTAAACAGTACAAATGATATTATCTCTGGTGGAGTTGTAAATGTTGGAACAGATTCATCACCATCAATTTTGACAGTTTCAAAAGGTACAATCACTACCGATGCGACAACAAATCTTGAACTATATAGCGGAATAAATATCACTGGTGGTAAGGTTTCGCTTGACAGCACCGATACTTGGGACGGAAATATTAACCTTTCAAATGGTTCATTAGCACTTATTGGAATTAATAAAAATCTTTCAGGAACAATCAATCAAACTGGTGGTAATTTAACCATTACAAATGAAAACTCACTTAATAACGAAAAAGATTTGATTTCTGGTGGTAACTTGGTAATTGGTACAGAAACAGAAAACGGTACTCTTAACGTTACACACGGCACAATCGAAACTGGTGCAACTGTTACTATCAATGAAACAGGTGTCCTAAATGTTAAAGGTGGAACAACAAATATTGATGTTAATGATAGATGGAACGGTGAAATCAATGTTTCAAGCGGTACACTTAACTTGATTTCCAACAAAAACAATACTCGAGGAGTAAGTACAGCTAAATTTAATCAATCAGGTGGTACTACAAACATCGATGATACAAAACTTTCACTTGATGATGCCAATAGCAAAATTACAGGTGGAACAGTTAATATCACATCTACTGGGGAACTTAATGTAAACAACTCATTAGAAAACACATCTGAATTGAATTCAACAGGTGGAAAATTCACTATTGGTGCAAATAGCAAATATACCACAACTGCAGGAACAATTGATGAAGACTCAAAAGTTGCTATAGAAAGTGGTTCAACACTTGCTATCACTGGGGAAAATA
>JAFUPZ010000126.1 GCA_017472545.1 bacterium
ATGTTAGCAATTAACGCTGCTGTTGGTTATACATTTTAATACAGGAGGAAGTTAAGTGAAAAAATTCACAAAATCAGTTTTATTTTTATTACTTGTGTCAATTTTTTTAGGTGCAAGTTTATTCGTTGGATGTAGGAATCCTTTTATGCCAGACGCTCCTGTCGTAAACCCTGATGGACCCCCTGATGAAGAAAAAGAACCAGAAAAAGAAAAAGAACCAGAAAAAGAAAAAGAACCAGAAAAAGAACCAGAACAGTTACCTGAGTTAGTTATTAATGTAGCTAAACCAAAGTTGTTATCACAACCTAATGATGTAACTGTACAAACAGAAAAAAACTTTACTTTACAAGTTGATGCAGAAAGTGATGATGGTGGGGAATTATCATATCAATGGTATGAAACTTTAGATGAAAATTCTTTTGATGGAACCATTATTACAGATGCTACTGAAAAAGAATACACATCTTTATATATGTTGGCAGATGATGAAACAGAGAAAAAACTTTACTATTATGTCGTAGTTACAAATACGAATAACGATGCTAATGGCAATAAAACTGCAAGTATAACTTCTAGAATAGCAAAAGTAACAGTAAATAAAAAAACAAATGCAGAAGTTCCAAATATTGAAACTCAACCAGTGTCTTATTATGGTCCTAAACCCAATTCTTCTCATGAATTATCTGTAGTTGCAAATGTTTCAGATTCAGGAACTCTTTCATATCAATGGTATGTATCAAATTCAATGGATGAAACTGGAACTATGATTTCTGGTGCAACAAATTCCTCATATCAAATTTCTGGTGATGATTTAAATGGTAAAAAATTTTACTATTGTGTTGTTACAAATACTATTACAGGTAATGAAGATGAAATTGGACTTAAGTCACAAAATATAACATCTAGTAAAGTTTGTGTTGAATTTCATGGTGGATTAGGTTATCAACATCCAAGTGCCGATAGTGATGATTCTTTCTCTCCTATTGATTTAAACGGAACAGCATCTGGATATCATTGGATTTTCTCTTCAAATCTTGGAGCAGAAATAGATACTGACGGTAACGGAACTTTTGCAGTTTATTCTAAAAATGCTACAAAAATTCTTCTTGAAATTTACGATGTAGCTTATGGAGAAGATGCTAAGTACGATTATTGGATGGAAAAAGGTTCTGATAATATTTGGCGAGCAAAATTAAAAGATGTTCCTGTTGGAACCTTATACGCTTTCCGTGCTTGGGGACCAAACTGGATATTTGATGAAGATTGGAGTCGCGGAAACAATGACGAAGGTTTTATAAGTGATTATGATTCAACTGGAAATCGATTCAATCCTAACAAAGTTTTATTTGACCCTTATGCAAAAGAAATTTCTCATGATAAATCAAATCCTGCTGCTTTGGGAAGTTATGATGGTGGAATGTACGGAACCGGAAGCGAACTTTACAATGGCGAAAAACGAAGAGATTTTGATACAGGTAAATATGCTCCAAAATCAGTAGTTGTTGATGATAGTACAAGTTACGGTACAAAACCTAAAATTCCTCAAGAAAAAGCAATTATTTACGAAGCTCATGCTAGAGGAATTACAAAACATCCATCTTCTGCAAATCTTTCTTCAATATTGAATGGAATTGATGGCTTTGAAGGTGTTGTAGATATTCCAACTCAGTACCAAGGAACTTACAAAGGCGCAGGAATGTTGGCTCCATATCTTAAGGCACTTGGTGTAAACACAATTGAACTTTTGCCAGTACACGAATCTGACAATGACGCAAATCCTGTTGATGAATCAGGCGGAAACTATTGGGCTTATATGACTTACGGATATTTTGCCCCAGATAGACGCTATTCTAGCGATAAATCTTACGGTGGACCAACTAAAGAATTTAAAGAAATGGTTGCTGCTTTCCACGAAGCCGGAATGGAAGTTTATCTTGATGTAGTATTTAATCACTCTGGTGAAGGTGGTCCTTGGTACAAAGGCAACGATAGTTATAATACAGCTGAACTTACATTTATGAGAGGTTTAGACTGTTCTGAATATTATTGTCTAACGCCAGGAAATGTGGGTGACCATTGGGAAACAACAGGTTGTGGAAATAACTTGAGATGTGATAGCCCAGTTGTAAGAAAACTTATTTTAGATTCCTTAACATACTGGATTGACGAAATGGGTGTGGACGGATATCGATTTGACCTTGCTCCTGTTATCGGTCGTGAGTTTGTAAATAATACATCTGGTTGGCTTTACAATAAAAATGCTCAAATTCTAAAGGATATCGTAACTCTTGGTAATAATAAAAATGCAGAAATGATTGCAGAAGCCTGGGACTGTCACGGAAGTGATGGTTACCATGTAGGAAACTTCCCTTATGGTTGGGGTGAATGGAACGGTCGTTACCGAGATGCTATTAGAAGTTATGTAGGAACTGGTAATTGGGGTTCTGTTGGTGATTTTATCAACGGTGACTACAATAACTTTAACGATCAAGGTGGTTCTGAAAAATCAGTTAACTTCATTGTTGCTCATGACGGTTTTACTCTCGCAGACCTTTGTAGTTATGAAGGTGCAGGAAATGCACAAAACTCTAAACTTGAATGGCCATTTGGTAAAAGTGATGGAGGTAACGGAGATTATAACTCATTAGGTTTTGGTACAACTCAATCTGCAAAACGCCAAGCAAATCGTAACTATATTGCTATTCAAATGATGAGCCGTGGTGTACCAATGATTGTTTGGGGTGATGAATTTAGCCGAACACAAAACGGAAATAATAACCCATATAACATTGACTCTGTTGCAACTTGGTCAAACTACAACATGATTAATACTGATTCTCCTCATACTGTTCCTACTGGTGGACAAGGTTCATATCATGATAACTTTGGTACTTTTGATAACCTTGATGAAGTAAATGGTAACTTTATGTTTATGAAGTACATGTTGAACCTTAAGAAAACTGAACCTGCATTAAATCAAAAAGGGTATACTGTACCATATAATTTCTCTTCGCCAAATAATTATTCTGGTGCTACAATGATTCACATTGACGGTAGTACAGTTTCAGGTGGAAGTGACTATCTTCTTTGTATGAACATGACAGGTGGTGAAGTTAGTTTTACTCTTCCTTCTGCAGCTAGTGGAAAATCTTGGGTTCGTATTGTAGATACACAAAAATTCTTTGAAAATGATTTCAACTGTTGGAATGCAGATTCAATAGAATCTATGCCAATTGAAGGTTCTTATGGTGTAAATTCTTGGACAGTTGTAATTTTCAAAGAAGTTGCTAAACGAGAAAATGTTGCAAATCCAATTTTTACTCCTTCAGATACAAATTTTGAAGGTTCTGTTGATGTAACAATTTCTTGTGCTACAAATGGTGCAAAAATTTATTATACATTAGACGGAACTATTCCTTCTGAAACAAATGGAACTGAATATACAGGGTCATTTGAAATTACTAAATCAACAACTATTAGAGCAATTGCAGTAAAAGCTGGTGCTTATCCATCAGATATTGTAAATAAACGATATGTAAATAGCTTAGTTGTAGAAAATCCAGTACTTTCTGTACCTAAAGGAGATTTCTGGAATACAATTACGGTATTTGTTTCAACTAATACTAAAGATGCAAATATTTACTATACAACAAATGGAACTGAGCCAACTATAAGTAGTACAAAATATACAAGTGCTGGTATCAAAATAGATTCAGATACAACACTTAAGGTTATAGCTACAAAATATGGTTTAGAGGATTCTGAAGTTATAAGTGCAACTTACACAAAACAAACAGATAAGACTTATACAGAAAATAAATCTGGTGTAATTTTACAAGGTTTTAACTGGGATTCAGCTCCTCGTGGAGATGGCTACAATGCCGCAAATCCACATCCAAAATGGGGTAGATGGTATAAAACAATGCTCAAATATTCAAACGATATTAAAGATAATTTTGAGTATGTATGGTTCCCACCACCAAGTAAAACAGATACATCTAGTTCAGAAGGTTATGCACCAACTGAATTAAACGACTTAAACAGCTGTTACGGAACAGAAGAAGAATTAAGTGAAGTTATTTCTGCTATTAGTCCAGAAACAAAAGCTATTGCTGATATTGTTGTAAACCATCGTGCTGGTACATCAGATTGGGGTGATTTTACAAATCCAAAATGGACTGATGATTATTATTCTATCACTAGTGATGATGAATTTAATACTTCAAACAAAGGTGCAGCTGATACAGGAATGGGATATGAGGCTTATCGTGACTTAGACCATACAAATACTGCTGTTCAACAAGGTATTTACAGTTGGATGAACTCCGTTCTAAAACGTGTAGGCTTTGTAGGTTGGCGATATGACTACGTAAAAGGTTTTGACGGTAAATACGTAGGTTACTATAATGCAATGTCAAATGCAGCTTTCTCTGTTGGTGAAAACTGGCCAGATGGTGGTGAAGATTGGAAAAATAAAATTTCAAGTTGGATAAATGCTACAGGTAAAACTGTAAATGGAGTTACAGGAAAACAATCCCGTGCCTTTGACTTTGTGCTAAAACAAAATTTAAATAACGCATTTGGTTGGACCAAAGCAGGTGACGATTCAAATGATAATCTTTGGAATTTATCACTACTTGCTGATGATTCAACATTAATGCGTTCAAATCCATCTGCTGCTATAACTTTTATCGATAACCACGATACAGGTAGTACACAGAAACATTGGGAATTAAGTTGGTTTGATGTACCTGCAGCTTATGCTTACATTTTAACTCATCCAGGTATGCCTTGTGTAGCAAGTCAACATTATTTCTCAGAAAATGGTGACCAATATCGAGGTTCAGAAATCGTTCCTGGTACAACAAAAACTATGAAAGAACATATTGATTACTTAATTGATTTAAGAAAATCAGTTGGTATCGAATATGATGATTCTGTTACAGTGTTAGCTTCTTCAGAAACTAATTACGCTGCACAGATTACTGGTACAAATGGCGAAATCGTTGTAAAAATCGGTGGAGATGCTTGGTATCCTACAGGTGAAGGTTATGATGATAACTACCCAATTTACAGTGGAACAAACTTTGAAATCTGGCAAAAAGGTAATAAAGGTGTAGCACCTGCTCCTGTAGATTTATCAATCTCAGCTCCTGATTGGATATGGAGTGATAACGCTGTATTATACGCTTGGGTTTGGGGCGGAGAATACGGTGAAGGTCAATGGGTTAAAGCAACAGGTTCTGGTACAACAATTAACTTAACCATCAAAAATGATGCTAAAGGATTCTTGTTTGTAAGATGTTCTCAAGGAACAACAACACCTGATTGGGCTATCAGATCAGGTGGTGCTGCTGGACGCATCTATAATCAGACTGGTGATGTTAATTTTGTAAAAGGTCAAACTGAATACAGTGTTGATTTTACAGAATATCCAGTAACACGAACAATTTATTTGAGTTCTGGTGTTTGGAACAGTGACGGAGCTTGGTTTGTTGCTTGGAACTGGTCTAATGATACAGATGGTGAATGGGTTAAGTTTAATTCTATTGATGAATATGGTACTTATGAAGCCAAAATAGATCCTGCTAAGAAAAAAATTAAATTTTTGAGAATGGCTTCTGGTGCTAACAAAGAATCTTCTGCCTCTTGGTGGTATAATAATGATTCTGGATATTGGAATGCGACTGGAGATTTAACAATTCCAGATGACTCTAACACATATTATATTAAAAATTGGGATAATTATGACTGGTATAATTAATAATTAACATCCTAATATAATATTTACTTTTTATCCCCTAGGAAACTTTTCTAGGGGGATTTTTTTTATCATTAATTTTAGAGATTTTTGATATTTTAGAAATGTTTTTATGAAGTATAAAAAAATTTCAAAAAAAAAGTTAAAATTTTTAAATATTTTTCTTGACGGCAGAAAAATGTGGTTCTAGAATAAAATTAGAAGAGGGATAGAACAATCTCCTTTATTTAAGAATACCTTTTAAAAATATTAAATTACAATTTTTCTTAAACAATTTATTGTCTAGGTGCAGTAAATATAGATTTTTGTATTTTGTATACAAAGACTGGTGTCGAAGTAAAGGAGGAGTTAAAGTGTTCGGCAAAAAAGTTTTTAATTCAGGCTTAATAGTTTTACTATTCTGCCTAATTCTTGTAGCAGGAATGTTTTCCTGTTCTAATTCGGTTTCTACAGAAGTAGATTCATCAAAAGAAGACGTTTCTCTACAAAATTTATCAGCACGTGCTTCATCTTCAACAAACCCAAAATCTGGTGTAATGTTGCAAGGTTTTAACTGGGAAAGTGCAAGTCGTAGCAATCCTTCAACTCATGGAAAGTGGTACAATACTATGCTTGGAAAAGCCTCTGAAATCAAAA
>JAFUPZ010000127.1 GCA_017472545.1 bacterium
CTGCAGCAAATTCAACCATCTTCTCCCTAGTATAATCTAATCCCGTTGTTTCAGTATCTAAAACAATTTCAACTATTTTTTTTCTAGCCATTTTTTTATCCTACGTAGTTCTCATATAGATAATAGCACAAAAGTTTTTTCTATGATAATATTGTGAAGTGTTAGTTAATAAATGGGGTAAAAATCATGGGAAATGTGTTAGAACTTAATGATTCAACTTTCGAAACAGAAGTTGTAAACTCTTCAATTCCAGTTTTAGTTGATTTCTGGGCAACTTGGTGTGGACCTTGCAGAAAACTTGGACCAGTTGTTGATGAAATCGCTGAATCTTATGAAGGCAAAGTTAAATTTGTAAAAATAAACGTTGAAGAATCACTTGAAACTGCAAAAAAATATTCCATCAGCGGTTTACCAAGCTTGTTAGTATTCAAAAACGGTGAAGCTGTTGAAAGAATGGCTGGTTTAATGCCAAAATCAACAATCATTTCAAATATTGAAAAACATTTATAATAGAAAAATTATTTAGATATTTATTTAGGTATGAAAGTTTCTGCAATTAACAATATAAGCTTCGGACGCAGGTTAACACCACAAGAAACTCAAGAGTTTGAACAAGTCCAAAAAGAAGCAAAACAACTTGTAGGTCAGACAGGCAAATCTATTTTTATAGTACACGATGCTTGTCTGCCTCAAAGTGCAACAAAAAATACTGGCGTTTCAAACCTTGCAGCAAAAGAATCTCAAGATTTTTTCAAATTTATGAAACCATTACTTGGATTTAATATTGTTGAAGTTCTACCACAAGGTCAAGTTGCCAACTCAAAAGGCTCAGGTTTGTATTGTGCATACAGTGGCACCGCACTATCCTTAGGGAATCACCAAATTAATCCTGAACTTTTAACAACAGAAGAATTTGGAAAACTTTTAACACCTGAGGAGTTTCAAAAAATTGTCAAAGCAAACACAAAACCTGATAAAGAAACTATTGCAAATTACGACAATGTAATGGCATACGATGGTGAACAAAATAAAATGTTAAAAATCGCACACGATAGATTTTTAGCACTCGATGAAACATCACCATTAAAACAAAAATACAACCAATATATTAAAGAAAATGCGTACTGGTTAGATATTCCTCGTTCATTTGAGAAGGATCAAGAGTATTTCAGATTTAGACAATTCTTAGCAGATGAACACCTAAGAATAGGAAAAGAAGCTCTGAACAAAGAAGGGATAAAACTTTGTGGCGATTGCTTGATTGGATTTTCTGCAGACGAAATTGCAGCATATCCTAAAGCTTTTAAAGAAGGTTATTATATTGGCGATAGAACTTGGGATTTAAGAGCCCTTGATTACGATGCTTTGCAAGACCCAACAAGTGATGCCGCAAAATTACTAAAAACAAAAGTTCAGCTATTTGCAAAACGCTACGACATGATTAGATTTGATGTTGGTTGGGCATACTTAAATCCTAGAATGACTAATGAAGCAGGTAATCACACTTACCAACAATACTTAGGTGATAAAGTTCTAAAATTTATTGAAGATGCTGTCCGTGAAGTCAAAGGGGACGATTTTGATTTAAGAAATCTAATCTACGAATTTGAAGGTGGCGATATTTTCAAACAAAATTCCCCTGACCTTATGGATGAAGTTGTTAAAAGAACAAAAATTTTCGGCACAACCCACATGCACGAAAAAGATGGAGATTTATGGGGTTCAAATAATGCATTTTTAAGACGAGGCTGGGACCCTGATTATTTTGTCGTTGGGGTTGGAAACCACGATCCACAACCATTACGCCAAATCGCCCACAACATTGCAGATACTTCAATGCCAGATTTATCGGCACACAAATATGATGCAATTCCGCCTCTATCAAGAATCTTAAATATTGCGGAAGAAACGCTTCACAATCCTATTGAGTTTGCCAAAGCTAAATGGGCTGAACCAATGATGGCAAGACACAATGAAATGTTTTATATGGACGTTTTAGGACGAGAAGAACGTTTTGATATGCAAAACTTGAATTGTGTAAATGATCCAGCTAGAAATTTATCAGCTCACAGAAACTACGCATACAAAATCCCTGCAGATTACAAAGCTGCATACCATGCCGCAGTTGAAGAGGGCTATGGATTCAATATAATGGATAGTTTAGCCAAAATTTTTAAAGTTAAAAATTTAGATGAAACCCACCCAGAATTATTTACAAAAATAGTTAATTTTAGAGATATTTTATTAGAAAAATCAGCTGAAATTATAGAAGAAATAACAACACCTCAAGAAATCAAAACTATTTCCAAAAAATCAAAAACTCCTTGGATTATAGCTGGCGCAGTAGCATTGACAGGTGTTGGAACAGCATTAGGTATTAGACATTCTAAAACTTCCAAAGATTCAAATCTTGATAAAAATGCATAAAATTAAAGCCGACCATAATGGTCGGCTTTTTTTGGTTGTGTGTAGAAAGTAAATTAACCAAAATATCTTTTTAATAATCCATCGAAACCTTTGCCGTGACGTGCTTCGTCTTTAGCCATTTCGTGAACTGTATCGTGAATTGCATCATAACCCAATTCTTTTGCTCTGATTGCGAGTGCTAATTTACCGTCGCAAGCACCGTGTTCTGCTTCAGCTCTTAATTCTAAGTTTTTC
>JAFUPZ010000128.1 GCA_017472545.1 bacterium
AATTGAGAAAAATGGTACGCTAGCTTCTCCAGCTACAGCTTTTGCCATTAAAGTTTTACCTGTACCAGGAGGGCCAACAAGTAGCACACCTTTTGGAATTTTTGCTCCAAGTTTCATGTATTTTTCGCCATTTTTCAAAAAGTCAACGATTTCTTCAAGTTCTTTTTTCTCTTCATCAATACCTGCTACATCGTTAAATGTTGTTTTTACCTTAGAGTCTAAAAGCATTTTAGCCTTGCTTTTTCCAAAAGACATAGCTTGAGAACCCCCAGCTTGGATAGCTTTTATCATTACACCAAGTGTGATTATAGCAAACAAGATAATTATACCAGTTCCAATATGTCCTGCCAATTGGTTAGATTCAGGCATTTTCTTTACTGTTATGTCTGCTCCTGATTCGTTTAATTTTGCCAATAAAGTTTCATCTTTTGATGGAATTTGTACTTTATATTGGTCTAATGGAGCTTGCATATTCATATTATCTGGAGTCAAAAATGGAGATACTGTATTTTTTTTAGTTGGACTCTCTTTTGCAGCTTTTTCTTGTGCTGGTTGTTTTTTAGGCACTGCAATAATCATATCTTCATATTTGTCAATTTTTGAAAATTCTTTATTTTCAAGTCTTTGTAAAAAATTAGTGTACGAAATTTCTATTGTATTTGTATTTTTGCCAGACAAAAATATTGTCGACATAAAAACAAGAACAATTAAAGCTAAAATTACGTACATCCCCAATGATTGACTTTTGTTCATGTAAAATAACCTTTCAAAATATATTAAACTCTCGTATATAAATTATACCTTAAAAAGAAGAAAAAGGAAGAGGGAAATCGTATACTATTGCAAATATTTAATTGCTAGACTATAATTAATAGTAGGTCAGTTTTAAGAGTTAGAGTATGAGTTTTGAAATTATAAAATCTAAGTTTAGAGCATTTACCTTAGCAGAGGTGTTAATCACGTTGGGGATAATAGGTGTTGTTGCTGCGATGACTATTCCAACTCTATTGGCTAACGTTAATGGTAATAAATACAGAGCTCAATTAAAGAAAACTTTATCTACTATCATTCAAGCTGTAAGGTTAAATCAAGCCAATTATGATTGGACATTTGCGGATGTAACTGAGCAATGTGGTGGTACAAATTTTCAAACCCATACGTCAGATGTAAATATGTCAATTTGTGCAATTTTAAATAGTAATCTTGCAGGTAAACAAGGAGTTTATAGGGATCGAGATTTGAGAACATCTTTGGGCTATAGTTTTAATGGCGATTCTGTAGGTTTGAGTCATGCAGATGGTCAATATACATTGTATTTGTTGGCAGATGGTTCAATTATTGGAGTTAGATCAATTTCTTTCCAAAAGAGTTGTTCGTTAGGTATTGGCGAATCTTTATCTGAAAAACTTACAAGTGGGGATTTTCACCATTGTACAGGCTTTATTGATGTAAATGGAACTAGTTTGCCAAATATGGAAACGATGTGCTCTGTTGGTACTACCACAAAAGATATTAATGCAGATTGTGTGGTTAATGGAAGAGATATAAAAGACGTATTTCCTATTGTTTACCACGATGCTACTGTTGAAGCAGCTACAAATGCAACAAGATATGTTTTACAATCAGCAAAATAAAAAGCGACTGAATTTTCAGCCGCTTTTTTATTTATATGCTTGAAACGTATTTTTCAATTTCTTCTTCCGAATTCATTTCGGTTGTTGCAACCAGAATTCTTTTTTCATCTATTTTTATACCACCGATGATTTTGTTCTCTTTTAATTTAGCTAGGAATTTATCAGTATTTTCAACTTCAATTGAGAATTCATTAAAGAAGTTTTTATTTAATGTTTTAACTCCTTTAGCTGAAAGTTTTTCTGATAAAGAGTGTGCGTTTTTAGCTGATAAGTAACTAGCTTGTTTGAACCCTTTTTCACCCATTACAGATAGGTAAAGTGTTGCACAAAGTCCAATTAGGGCTTGGTTTGAACAGATATTACTTGTAGCTTTTTCACGTTTGATATGTTGTTCTCTTGTTTGTATTGTTAAACAGAACGCTTGTTTTCCATCTTTATCTACAGTTCTACCTGCTAATCTTCCTGGAAGTTGTCGCATATATTTTTCACGGCAAGCCATATAACCAGCTGAAGGTCCTCCAAAATTCATCGGAATTCCCAGTGTTTGAATATCTCCAACAACAATATCTGCACCATATTCAGCTGGAGGTTTTAAAATTGACATTGTTGAAATATCGCTACATACAACTAATAAACATTCAACTGCTTTTGGTTCTATAATTTCGCCAAAATAGTTTGGGGTTTGAACTAGAACGCAAGCATAATCTGCTGTAGCTGATGGAATTTCGTCAACCCAGTCAATTTCAATATCTTGTGAATATGTGTAGGTTTCGATGATTTTTTTGTATTCTGGATTTAAAGAATTTAGTACACATACTTTGTATTTTTTTGCAACTCTACAAGCCATAAGTATTGCTTCGGCGCAAGCTGTACCACCATCATAAACTGTTGCGTTAGCAACATCCATCCCTGTTAATCTACAAATCATAGTTTGAAATTCATACATAACCTGTAGAGTTCCTTGCGAAATTTCAGGTTGGTACGGAGTGTAAGCTGTGTTGAATTCAAAACGGCTTGCAATTTGTCCAATGCAAGCTGGAACGAATTTGTTGTATATTCCTCCGCCAGCAAATACTGCATAATCTGTTTTGTTTGAGTTTGCAAGACTTTTAACTACCTTTTGAGTTTCCATTTCTGATAACCCTTCAGGTAATTTAAGTTCTGCCATTCTAGTAGATTGTGGGATTTGAGAAAATAAATCTTCTATTGAACTAATCCCAATTTCTTTACACATTTGTTGTGTAGTTTCTTCGTTGTGTACTAAAAAATTTTTCATCTTATTCCAATTCTTCTTTGTAATCTGCGTATGTCATCAAATCTTCGTAATCAGCTTCGTTAGTTGCTTCGATTTTCACCAACCAACCATTTTCATAGCAATCTTCATTTAATGCTTCAGGTGCATCGATTAAAGCAGTGTTAACTTCAACAATTTTGCCACTAACAGGCATATAAATTTCAGAAGCAGCTTTTACTGATTCGATATTTGCAAAAGTGTCACCTTTAGCAAATTCATCTCCAACTTCAGGTAATTCTAAAAATACAATGTCACCTAGTTGTTCGATAGCATAATCTGTTAGACCAACGATAGCTGGTTCACCTTTTAATACAAATTCGTGAGATTTTGTACATAAAATATTTTCTGTAAAACTCATATTATTCTCCTTTTCTACAACCCTCACCCTAACCCTCTCCCACAGGTGGGCGAGGGGATAAGAGCCCTCTATACTTTATTTCTTTTTTGAACGAATGGACGTTTTACAACTTCCGCATCGTGTAATTTTTCTCTAATCATAACTTGAACAGTTGCTCCTGTGCAAATTTCTTTGTCGTTTTTTACGTAAGCAAGAGCAATGTTTTTACCTGTTGTTGGTGATACGCAACCGCTTGTAATAACACCTGTTTTTTCGCCGTTAAAGTATACATCATATCCGTGACGTGCGATGTTTCTATCAAGCATTACAAGTCCGATAAGCTTTTTGTTACCACCGTTTGCAACTTGGTTCATAATAACTTCTTTTCCGTTATAATCGGCAACTTTATCTTTTGGAATAGACCAAGATAGACCAGCTTCAATTGAAGTTGTTTCTTCATCTAAATCGTTACCATATAGGTGAAGAGCTGCTTCTAGTCTTAGGGTATCTCTTGCACCTAATCCGATAGGTTTTATGCCAAATTCCGCACCTTTTTCTAAAACTTTATCCCATAAAAATTCAGCGTATTTGTTTTCAACAAGAAGTTCAAATCCGTCTTCTCCAGTATAACCTGTACGAGAAGCTAAAAGTTTGATACCTTCAATGGTTGCAGGTTTGATTGTGAATGATTTTTGGTCTTCAATGTCGTAACCCATTTTTCTAACAACGTCAATCGCTTTTGGACCTTGAATTGCTAGTAGTGAATAATTGTGAGATTGGTTGTCAACGAAAACGTCAAATCCTCTTTGATTTCTTGAAATCCAATTTATATCTTCGTCAACTCTTGATGCGTTACAAATTACCAAATATTTTTCGATACCTAATTTGTAGATGATTAAATCGTCAATCAATCCGCCGTCTTCTTTAGGTAATTGACAATAAACAGCTTTTTCATAATCAAGCTTTGTAATATCTTGAGGTACGATTTTGTTTAAGAATGCTTCAGCATCTTTGCCAGATACAAAAACTTCTCCCATGTGCGAAACATCAAACAGACCAACGTTTTCGCGTACAGTTTTGTGTTCTTCAATAATAGATGAATACTGTACTGGCATGTGCCATCCGCCAAAGTCAATCATCTTAGCGCCTAAGGCTACGTGTTTGTCGTGTAAATATGTTTCTTTAACCATAATATCCCCCTCAAATATAATACTATTTTTCCACGTAAATGGCAGGCATGTCAAGAATATATTTTGATTGTTGGGTTATGCGTAAATATATCTTAATAATGTAGTGCTATGGTTGTAATTTTATGGTTTTATACTTGTGTGGTTATTATTTATGGAGGTGTGAAATGAAAACAAATCCTTTGACAATGCCATTATTACAGGCTCGCGCAAAAGATATTTCATATGCTTGGAATAAAATTGCGCTAAGAAGTAAAAATTTTGCAGAAGAACTTGTTGATTATGGTTTGAGAGGTAATGTTTCGCCAAAGTTCGTTTTATCCTCAGATGTTATTGAATACCAAGCATTTGATAAAGAAACTGAAAAGTTGACTCCTTATGCTAAAAAATGTATTAAAGATTTTTTCACTAAATATGGTCCTAAAAATAAAACACCAGAAGATATTACGTTAAGAGATTATATAAACTTGGTTGCAAAGAAAATGAATGATGATAGACCTGTTCGCGACCCGTTTATTGATTATAGAGCTTAAAAAAGAGGCGAAAAGCCTCTTTTTATTTGCTAAGTTGTTTGTATAGGTCGATTTCTTTTTGAGAAAGTTTTTCAGGAAGAACGATTTTTATTTTTGCGTTCAAGTTGCCGTACCCTCCTGATTTCTTAGGTAATCCTAAGTTTTTGAGTCTAAGGATTTTACCAGAAGATGTCATTTCTGGAATTTTTATTCCAATATTTCCGTGCAGGGTTTGAATTTCTTTTTTGCATCCTAAAACGGCTTCTGGTGGAGTTATTTCAACTTCTTTAGTTAAATCTGAACCTGAGATTTCGTATTCGGAATCTTTAGGGGTTATTATTAGGTATAAATCACCTTTTTGCCCGTAAGCATCAGATTTACCTTCTCCTTTTAGTCTAATCTTTTGACCTTCTTTAATTTCTTTTGGAAGTTTTACTTTTATTGATTTGTTTTCGTTTATAATTCCAGTTCCGCCACATGCTGAGCAAAAAGCTCCTCCTCCTGGACATTGGGTACATTTTTGCATATCGTTAAATTTTACTGTAATTGGATCTGATGAGAATAAATCTTTTGCGGTTACATTTAATGTTTTTGTAATATCAAGGCCTTCAGATTTTTTAGATGAGCAATTACAGCCTGAAGTACGTCTTGAGTATCCTTGACTTGCTTGTCCTATATCTCCAAAATCAAAACCAGAAAATCCTCCGCGTGCACCAGCTCCTGCGCCAGCACCGCCCATCATATCTCCAAATAATGAGCTGAAAAAGTCAGAAAATCCGCCCATATCTTGACCGTTGAAGTTGAACTGTTGATAACCTTGTCCGCCACCAAAGTTAAAGTGTTCAAATCCTGGTGGTGGAGTGTAATCTGCGCCGCCTTGCCAATTTGCACCTAAGCTATCGTAGCGTTGGCGTTTTTGTTTGTCCCCTAAAACTTCGTAGGCTTCATTTATTTCTTTAAATTTTTCTTCTGCTTGTTTTGTTTTATTTACGTCAGGGTGGTATTTACGAGCGAGTTTTCTATATGCTGATTTGATTTCAGCATCTGTAGCTTCTCGTTTTACACCCAATGTTTCATAGTAATCTTTGTATTTCATAAGTTTCTCCTAAGTTTATAATAATACAAATTAGAAGTTTTTTTAGTTTTTTTAATTATTTTTTAATCATGTGAAAAAGGTATTGCTCCGGATGCAATACCTTTTTCTATATATATAATGTAAACTGGTTATTTCTTACTTGTATCAGGTTACGTAATACTTGTAAGGTTTACTTTCTTATTACAAACTATCTTAAATTTATCTCTAAACTATCTTAAGCTGATTTTTACAGCAGGTCCTTTTTGAGAAATTTCAACTTTGTCTTCTCTAGCTAACCAGCCAAGACCTAAGTCAGCAAAGTTACCTTTAAGATCTAATTCTTTTTTCATTTTTGCAAATGAAGTTGTTCCGTTTTCGTGTAAGTAGTTATAGATTTCACCAGCTGCGAAACCGATTTGTTCTTGTTGTGAAAGTGTTACTTTTTTTGCCATGATTTTTCCTCCATAAATTATTGTCTATAGCACTCTTTCGATATTCAAATAGTATTTCAATTTGAATGTTTTGTAATCATTTTACAAGTGTAGTTTTTTAGAGGGTTTATGCTAAAATATACACTATAAGGAGTATTGATTTGTTAATTGAGGGAAGTATAGCGTCAAATAAGACAGATTTTCTGGTGGAAAAATACGCCCAGCTTTTAAATGAGGGGGTTAAGTCTTCTGAAATTCTTGTGCTTGTGCAAAATTCTACGCTAAAAAATTCCTTTATTGAAAAAACTCTTGAAAATTTGAAAATTGATAGTTTGGAACGTTTGAATGTTCATTCGTTTTTTTCTCTTGTTTATAATGCCGTTTCAGATAATTGGGCGTTTTTAGAAGATAGAAATATATTTGATAATCCTGTAATATTACCAAACTTGGCTGGGCTAGAAGTTTCTCAATTTATACTGAAAGATATTATAAATGAGGTGAAATTTCGTGGTTATAATTCAAGAATGTCATTGTTGCACCAGATTTTTAGACGTTATTCGTTGATTGTCCAAAACAATTTATCACAATCAGAAGTAGATGAAAGAGCTGCAATTTTGAAAGAAGGTTTTTCTGATGATGTAGCTTTAGTTATTAAAAAGTTTATGCGTAAAACATTGGAATTGCGCGATTTTGATTATTTGCGACAGTCTTTGATGTTTAATTTTATCTATAAAAATACGGACTATTTTAAGGATATAAAATATTTACTTGTTGATGATGCAGATGAATGTACTCCGATTTGCATGGATTTTATTGAGTATTTATCTAAACAATTGATTGATGTGTATATTGCTATTGATAAGTTAGGTTCAAGTCGTTGTGGGTATTTAAGTGCAGATAAAAACAATTATCAAAAATTGAAAAATATTTTTCGTAATTCAGAAGAGGTAACACTGGATGAAAACTCTCAGTTATACGGTGTTACAGGGGTGTTATATCAAAATGTTTTAAATGATGAAAATAATTTGTTGCAAAATTTTTCTCATGAATCGTTTTCAAAGCGTTCAGGAATGATTGAAGAAGCCATAAAAAGGGTTAATCTATTATTAGAACAAAAAGTGCAACCTTGTGAAATTTCTATAGTATCTCCTGTGATAGATGATATGCTAAAATTTAGTCTTAAGGAGAATTTGAAAAATAGTGTTAATTTGATGTATCTTTCTGGTAGCGAAAAGCTTATACAGAATCGTCTTGTTCGCGCTGCTATTACTATTTTGAAGATGAATACAGAATTAAGATATTCATTAGAAGAGTTTGATTTGAGGGTTATTTTATCTGAGTTTCTACAAATCCCATTAAAATATTGTTCGGAAATTTTAGAAGTTTTTCAAAAAGATAAAATATTACCAGAATACAAATTTGCAGATGCAGATTATGCTGAAAAGTATAATAATTTCAGAGAGTTAGTAGATAGATTATCTGTTTCCGAAAATAAAATATCTGAGCAAATTGTCGAAATTTATAATGAATTATTTACGAAAGCGCCATTGAGGTTTGAAGAAATTAATAAATTTAATTTCTTTTTGAAACAAATTACTGATTTTGAAAATATATTCGGTGCAGATTTTAATCGCCGTAAGTTAGAAATTATTTTGCAGGTGGAAAATTCCATTATTGCTGAAAATCCTTATTCGATTTTAGAAATTAAGAAGAAGGATTTGGTAATCGCTACTCCTCAAAAAATTATTGATAACCATGTAAAAACCAAGTATCAAATATGGTTGGATATTTCTAATTCAGAATGGGTAAAATCTGATACTGGTCCATTGTATAATGCGTGGGTTTTTCAAAAAGATTGGTATAAGAGTGAGTACACGATTGAAGACAATATTGAGCTTTCTAAAGATAAAAATGCTCGAGTTCTTAGAAAATTGGCATTATGTGCGAGTGATAAAATCTTTTGTTATTCAAGCTTGTTTGATTCTAATGGGGTTGAAAATTATGGGGCTATTGAACCTTATATTATAGTTAGTGATGCTGAAGATGTTGATGAAACACCAGTTTTCAAAATTGTACCAAGAGATGATCAAAAACCTGTACTGGATTATAATAAGGGTTATATGGGGATTTCTGCGGTTCCTGGAGCTGGCAAAACTACAATTTTGTTAGCGTTAATAATAAAAATACTAGAGCGCGGAGTAAATCCAGAAAATATATTTGTATTAACCTACATGGATTCTGCTGCGCGTAATTTTAGAGAACGTATCAAAAACGTTCGTAAAAATTCATCAAAACTTCCAAACATAAGCACAATTCACGGATTGGCATTGAGAATTTTAAAAGAAAATGGAAATTATGAAAAGTTAGGACTTTCTGCAGATTTTGAAATTTGTGATGATTCTCAAAGAGGTAGAATTTTACGTGATATAGCTTCGAAATTAAGAATTGAACAAAAATTAGCTGAAGAGTTTGATAGAGCAGTATCTGTTCACAAAATGTCTTCTAGAAAGGGTAGTTGTATAGAAACAATTTCAGATGCGAAATTAAAGAAATTTCTACTTTTTTATAATGCTTATGAACAGAACTTGAAAGAATCAAATTTAATAGATTATGATGATATGTTGGTTAGTTCTGTTAGAATTTTGAAAGAAAATCCTGATATTTTGGCTCATTATCAAGATATATGTGAATATATTATTGAGGATGAAGCCCAAGATTCATCAGGTGTTCAACAAGAATTGATTACACTTTTATCAGGTAAACATAAGAATGTGATTCGTTGCGGTGATGTTAATCAGTCAATTACTGCGACCTTTTCTAACGCGGATGTTGAAGGATTTAGACGTTTTATTACCGAGAATTATAATGTTTCAATGAATTGTTCTCAGCGCTGTACTAAAGATGTCTGGGAATTTGCAAATAAGTTGGTGAAAATTTCTGTGCAAAAAGAAGAAAGTAGGAATTCATTTTTCGAGATGTATATGCATCCGGTAGAAGGCAAAAATCCTGCGCCTTGTGGGGGTGGCTCTGCGGTTGTTGGGGAAATTTTTGCTAGTGGAGTTGATGAAAAGAATTATGTTCTGCGTGTAATTAAAGAAACATTGATTAAGCATCCAGATTATACCGTAGGGATTCTTGTTAGAAATAATTATCAAGTTGCAGCTTGGCAGAATTTGATAGAAAACAGCGGTTTGAAAGTTATTACGAGAAACCAATGCTTAGAGCAAAAAGCTATTTTTAAAGTGATTTTTGCTGTTATGAAAATGGTATTAAAACCTTTTGATAATGATATTGTGGCAGATAGTTATGAAACATTGACAGAACTAGGTTTTTATAAACGCGGTTTGGCCACTGAAATTCGAAAATATGAAAATCCGTTTGTTCAGTTAAATTCTGATAATTTAGGTAATATTGTTCTTGAACAATTTTATTGGGATTTAAACTATTGGATTTCTTTGTGTTACCTAACACCAAATGAGCTTGCCGTAAAAATTGGTATGCAATTTTTTAAGAGTGATATTGAAAAATCAAATATTCATTTGATTTCAACCTTGATAAAACGAATTTGTGTAAATAATAATTCTTTAGAATATGCAATTTCACGCCTTGATGAATTGTCTAAAAAACCTAATTTGAGTGGATTTAAGTTTTTCTCAGAAGAAGATGAAGATGATAAAAAATTCTTAGCTGGTAAAGTTCAGATTATGACTATGCATAAGTCGAAAGGTGATGAGTTTAATTTGGTATTTTTACCAGAATTTACTGAAAAGAATCTTCCGTTGACTATGGCCGGTATAAATTTAAGATCCTCAGATTTTATTGAATCTGTCAGAAAGTTATCATCCGATTACAAGCCAAAATCTGAATATGAATTAAAACAAGAAATATTGTCTGAAAGTTTGCGACTTTTATATGTAGCAATTACGAGGGCGAAAAATAAGCTATATATTACTGCTTCAAATAAATCAAAAACGCGCTATGGAAAAGTTATAAAACAAGATGTAAGCATAATCTTTAAAGAGCTTTTAGGAATGGAGGTTGCTGGTGATAACTAATTATTCTCCAAATATGTTAAAAATATATCAAACTTGTCCGAAAAAGTTCTATTATCGTTATGTTGAAGGGGTAAATGTTCCAGTATCGGCAACTCCATTTGAAAAAGGTAAGAAAATTCACGCGCTTGCTCATTATTTCTTGCAAGGGGTTAATATTTCTCGCATAGAAACAGCCTTAACTCAAGAAGAACGTGATGTTTGGAATACTCTGCTAGATAACCCATTTTTCCAAAAGGATTATTATAAGTCTGAGTATCAATTATCTTGCAAAATTGGTGATTATTGGGTTGGTGGACGC
>JAFUPZ010000129.1 GCA_017472545.1 bacterium
GTCCAGGTGGTCTTTTTAGTAGCAAACTCATCGCACGATATGCTTGAGCGTGTTTTGATAAATCGTCATAAACAATTAAAACGGATTTACCTTGTTCCATAAATTCTTCACCGATAGCAACACCTGCAAATGGTGCGATATATTGTAATGGTGCAGACTCGTTAGCTGTTGAAGATACAATAATTGTATATTCCATAGCTCCACGTTCTTCTAACGTTTTGGCTAAATGAGCTACAGTTGAAGCTTTTTGACCGATTGCAACATAAATACAAATTACATCTTTCCCTTTTTGGTTGATGATTGTATCGATAGCGATTGCAGTTTTACCAGTTTGTCTATCACCGATAATAAGTTCACGTTGACCTCGACCGATAGGAGTTAAGGCATCGATTGCGGTTAAACCTGTTTGAAGAGGTTCATGAACAGATTTCCTAGTAACAATACCTGGAGCAACTCGTTCAATTGGTCTTGTTTTTGAATAAGCAAACTCACCTTTACCATCAATTGGTTTACCTGTAGGGTCTATAATTCTACCCATCAAGCCATCTCCAACAGGTACAGATGCGATTCTGTTAGTTGTTTTAACTACAGTTCCTTCTTTTATATTTGTATAGTCACCAAGTATTACAACCCCAACATTGTCTTCATCAAGGTTCATTGCAATTCCAAGTGTTCCATTGCCATCTTCAAATTGGACAAGTTCATTCGCCATTACATTGCGTAACCCATAAACACGTGCAATTCCGTCTCCATTTTCGAGAACTGTACCAGTGTTTGAAACTTCGGTTTGAAGTTCATAGTTATCGATTTTACTTTTTATTATTGAACTAATTTCATCAGGTTGTATTAATACCATAATACTTTCCCCCTTATCTATTTATGTTTTTACTTAAATCTGCCAATTTAGCACGGACACTTGTATCAATAACACAATCATCAATTTTGAATGCTAGTCCTGCTATAAGTGTTTTGTCAACTTTCCATATAGGTGTTATTTCACAGCCTAATTTGTGTTCGAGTTTAAACAATACATTAGATTTGTTTTCAAAGTTTAATTCTATAGATGAGAATACTTCAACTGTCTTTTTGTTGGAGCGTTTTTCAAGCATGTTGGAGTATTCAGCTCTGATTGATTCAAATTCGTTAAATCTATTCTTTTCTATTAAGATTTTTAATAGGTTTAGGAGTTTTGAATCAATTTTTTTATTGAATATAGAATCAATAATTTCGATTTTTGTTGCTGTAGAAATTGAAGAATTAGACATAACAATTCGCAAATCTTCTGAGGATTCGATAACTTGCGCAATTTGTGTTAATTGTTTTTCTATTTTTTCAAAAGATTTTTGCTCTATTGTTTCCATTAGAGCTTTTGCGTAATTTTTTGAAATTGTAGAAATCATTGTTTTTGTCATTATAATTTTACCTTATCAAGTTCATCTAAGCTTTCAAGAATGTATTTGTTGTGTAGTTCAGGATTTGCATTTAGCAAGTTTTGAATGTGTGCTTTTGCAAGTTCTATTGAAGCTTTTGATGTCTTTTCTGTCATTAGGTTAGAAATTTTCTTTTCTTCAATTGCTAATGATTTTTTGATGTTTTGGTCGATGTTAAAAATGGCTTTTTGGGTGTTTTCTTCGATTGAATCTTTGAACGCTTTTGTTTTTTCTGCAGAAGATTTTTCAATAGTTTCAATATCTTGAGGAAGATTGTCTAAGATTTCTTGAGCTTCATCAAGTATTTTTTTAGATTTTTCTTTTTCTTCATCAGATTTTTTAATTTCTGCAGCAACATTTTCGATTGTTTTTTCGAAGTTTTTGCCAAGATTGATTTTTTTGATTATGGCAGCCAAAATACAGATCATAATTATAAAGTTTATGACATTGGAATGTAGTATGTAATGTAGTATTTCTGAAAATTTTTCCATATTAGTTCATTACCCTGTTGACTGGTTCATAATCTGTGTTTTCAATCTTTGTTTCTATTCCCAAAATTTTTGAAGCAATAGAAGAAGCTAAATCTTTAACAACTGTATGTTTTAGTGTTTGTTTTAATTGTGCTTCATCTTGCATAATCTTTTCTTTTTTCTGAAGAATTTCAAATTTTGAGTTTTCTTTAGCCATTTTTACTTTATCAGTAGCTTTGTTTTGTGTTTTTTCTACTGTTTTTTTGAATTCATGTCTACATTTTTCTTGAATTTGTTCGATTTTAGCTGCGTGAGTTGTTTTGTATTCGTTCGCGTCTGCTTCAAATCTTTTTGAATCTTCATAATTAGAGTTAATATAGTTTTCTCTTTTCCTTATGATAGATAAGATTGGACGGTAAAATATAGTATTCATTATCATAATGAACACTGTAAAGCTCAATATTGCAACTATAAATGTGGCATTAAATTCAAACATTTTTTGTCCTATTACTTAACGAAGATCAATAGTAGAGCGATTAACAAAGCATAAATTGCTGTAGCTTCAGCAAGACCAGCGCCAATGATAAAGTTTTTGAATGCTTCAGCCTTGATTTCTGGTTGACGAGCAATAGCATCTAATACAGCTTTTGTTGCAATACCAAGACCTAGACCTGCACCTAATGTACCGAAACCAATTGCGATACCTGCAGCTAGTCTTCCTAAATCTAATGTTTGTTCAACTGTCATAATTTTCTCCTTTTATTTAAAGTTATAAATTAATGTTCTTCTGCGATTGCCATTGAAATATATGTTGTAGAAAGTAGCGTGAATACTAACGCTTGGATTAGTGCGACAAACAATTCAAATAGCATAAATGGTAGTGGGAATATTAGCCCAGTTAAGCTAACTACAGTTGCTACCAAAACTTCGCCTGCAAAAATGTTTGCAAAAAGTCGTAATGCCAAAGAAAATGGTCTTACAAATAATTCCAAAGTATCTACAAGGGTGATTACAATGTCATTTATTCCCCAACCTTTGAAGAAAAATTTGAAACCATGTTTTTGGATTCCGAAGAATATATAATAAATTGAAACCACAATAGCCATTGCGGCAGTCATATTTATATCGTTGTTAGGGGAAGCTAGTTCACCTGTTTGTAAGTGAATTAATTTCCAAGGGAGTTGGCCTACTAAGTTTGCTGTTAAAATGAATAAAAATAAAGTTAGAAGAATTGCAATGTGCTTTTGAGCATTATCATTACCCATGCTGGCTTTAGCAATGTCATTAAAGTATTTAATAACACTTTCGCCAACTAGTTGCAGTTTTGTTGGAACCATTTCAAGTTTTCTAGTTGTGAAAAATGCTAGTATTATTAATAGTAACATTGTAATCCACATAGTAATAAGTGTATCCATATTAAACGACACACCATGCCCGAAAATTGTGGTTGAATAAACCCAATGTTCCATATTTCTCCCTCTTCTGTATATCTATTCTAGCATTGAAAAAATAATTTCGCAAATAAAAAATTTTTGTGAATTTTTGTGTTTTAAAAGTTTGTTTGTTGTATAATTATTCTATATGTGTATTATCCGTTAGGTGAGAACATGAAAGTTATTAGGCTTGAAAAAGTTGATTCTACGAATAACTATGCGAAGTTAAATATTGAAAACTTTGCTGATAAAACAATCGTACATGCCCTATCTCAGACATCTGGACGTGGTCGCTTAAACCGTTCTTGGGTAGATTTGGGAGAAGGTAACTTGTTCATGTCATTTGTTCTTAAACCTTCAGATGTTTATAAAGAAGAATATTCTAATATAACTCAAGTTTTATCAGTTGCTTTATGTAAGGTGTTGGAAAATTATGGTTTATTCCCTGAAATAAAGTGGCCAAATGATGTTCTAATTGACGGTAAAAAGATTGCAGGGATCTTGTCAGAATCTGTTATGTCAGGATCCTTACTAAAGGGAATTGTTCTTGGCATTGGAGTTAATTTGAATGCTAAATCAGAGGATATAACATCAATTCCAAATAAAATTGCTACCTCTCTAAATTTAGAGCTAGGTACGGATATTAATATGGAACACTTTGCAGATGAATTAATTGCTCAGTTCTTTGCTTTGTATGATGAATTCTTGAAAATAGGATTTGAATATATTGCAGATGATTATATAGAAAGAAATTGTTTCTTAAATAAAGAATTAAACGTTCAAGTTTTTGATAACGTTATTACAGGGCTTGCTAAGTCAATTAATGACAGAGGTGAGCTCGTTTTATTAAATGAAGATAAAGAATTAGTACTTACAATAGGAGATATTTTATGAATGGAACATTAAGTAATGGTTTAACCTTACTAGGTATGGGGATGGGTTTTGTAATATCATTCCTTGTAATTTTGATATTTGCAATGATAGCTATGTCAAAATTTGTAGGATTTTTAAATCGAGTATTCCCAGAAGCGGTAGAAGAAGTTAAAACAGTTGCTAAAAAAGCTACTGCAAATGTTGATGAAGCTATTGCGTTGGCTATCGCAGCCGTAATGGCTAAACGAGGAAATTAATTATTAATTATTATTATATGAAAGGATAAATTATGGGAAAGAAACTTATTAAAGTTATGGACACATCTTTTAGAGATGGTTTCCAATCAGTTTATGGGGCGAGAGTTTTTGTAGAAGATTTCTTACCTGCTTTAAAATCAGCAGTTGATGCTGGTATTAGACACTTTGAAGTTGCAGGTGGTGCTAGATTCCAATCACCAATCTTTTACTGTAACGAAAACGCTTTCGAAACTATGGATAAAATCAGAGCAGCTGTAGGTCCAGATGTAAACTTACAATCTTTGGCTCGTGGTGTTAACGTAGTTGGTTTGGATTCTCAACCTAGAGATATGATTAACCTACACGCTAAAATGTTCAAAAAACACGGTGTTACAACTGTTAGAAACTTTGACGCATTAAACGATGTTAATAACTTGATTTATTCAGGCCAATGTATTAAAGATAATGGTTTAAATCACGAAGTTACTATCACAATGATGGAATTACCAATCGGTTGTGAAGGTGCTCATGATGTTGCTTTCTATGAAAAAGTTCTTAGAAATATCTTGGATTCAGGTTTACCATTTGATTCTTTAGCATTTAAAGATGCATCTGGTACTTCAAATCCAAGAAAAGTATTTGAAACAATCAAAATGGCTCGTGAAATCTTGGGTTCTGATGCTCACATTAGATTCCACTCTCACGAAACA
>JAFUPZ010000017.1 GCA_017472545.1 bacterium
CTGAACATCTTTTAAATCTTCATTGTAAAGACCTTCAGCTCTTAACTTACGTTTTTCTGGAGTATTACAGCTGATAGGTTGTCCACCACCATTTACACAGCCTCCAGGACAAGCCATTACTTCTAACAATTGGAAGTCAGCAGTACCATTCTTGATTTCTTGAATAGCTTTTTCAGCTTCTCTTAAAGTAGAAACTACTCTAATTGTAACTTTTGTTCCTTTAATATCAAGAGTTACTGATTTATTGTAAGCTGAGCTATCAACACCACGCAACTCTACAATATCATTATTAGCAATATCTTCACCTGTAACCATGTAATAAGCAGTTCTAGCCGCAGCTTCAGCAACACCACCTGATGCACCAAAGATTGTAGCAGCACCTGTATATTCTCCAAATGGACTATCAGCCATTTCTGGTTCGATAGTTTTTAAATCAATACCTGCTGATTTAATCATTTGAGCAAATTCTTGTGTTGTTAACACATAATCTGTATCAAAGTTTCCATCAGTAGTTAATTGACTACGTTTAATTTCAGCCTTCTTCGCAGTACAAGGCATAATTGAAACTACAACTGTATTTTCTTTTGTGTAACCTTCTTTTGTTTTTGGAAGAAGATCTTTAATAACCGCAGATAGCATTGACTGCGGAGATTTACAAGATGATAAGTGATTTACCATATCTGGGTGTTGAGTTTCAACATATCTTACCCAAGCTTGACAGCAAGAAGTAAACAATGGTAAATTTTCACCTTTTTTAACTCTTGATAAGAATTCTGTAGCTTCTTCCATAATTGTTAAATCGGCAGCAAAGTTAGTATCAAATACTAAATCAAAACCAATTTGACGCATTGCTGCATAAATTTTTCCAATTACGTTTTCACCAGCAGGCATGTTAAATTCTTCACCAATCGCAACACGAACAGCAGGTGCAACTTGAACAACAACCTTCTTATTAGGATTGTTAATTTCGTCCCAAACAGCATTAACCTCATTTCTGATAGTTAAAGCGCCAGTAGGACAAACTGCCTTACATTGACCGCAGAATACGCAATCAACATCAGCAAGTGGTCTACCATTCATCGGTTGAACAACAGTTTTTGAACCTCTATTTGCAAAACCTAAAACAGAATGACCTTGGTATTCTGAACAAGCTCTTACACAAGCACCGCAAAGGATACATTTATTTGCATCTCTTACTATAGATGGGTTACTGTTATCAATTGGTAAATATTCTTCCTCTTTTTTATCAGGGAATCTAATATCTCTGATACCATATTCTTCTGCATATTGTTGAAGTTCGCAATTACCACTACGATCACATGTCAAACATTTTTTGTCGTGATTAGCTAACAACAACTCTAAAACAGTTTTTCTAATACGTCTTGTTTTTGCAGTATTTAAATGAATTTTCAAGCCATTTTCAGGAGGCATAGTACAAGAAGATTGAATACCTCTGCCTTCAACTTCTACAACACACATTCTGCAAGCACCGAAAGATGTTAAATCTGGACGGTAACAGAATGTAGGAACATTAAATCCTGCTTTTCTGATAACTTCTAGCAAATTCGGTTCATCTGTAAATTCAACCTCTTTGCCATCAATAAATAATACTTTTTTATCTGTCATAATATTACTTCCTTTTTATTATTACTCTAATACGATAGCTTTGAACGGACAGTTAGTTAAGCAAGCTTCACACTTGATACATTTAGCTTGATCAATTTTGTGAGGTTGTTTAACTTCACCTGAGATTGCACCCACAGGACAAGTTCTAGCACATTTTGTACAACCTTTACAAAGAGACTCTTCAATAACGATTTTCTTCATTGCTGTACATACACCAGCTGGACACTTTTTATCCTTAATGTGAGCAATATATTCATCTCTAAAGTATTTTAGAGTTGATAATACTGGGTTTGGAGCAGTTTTACCTAAACCGCAAAGAGAACCATCTTTAACGGCTTGAGCAAGATCTTCCAACAAGTCCAAATCACTCATTTCACCTTTACCTGCAACAATCTTTTCCAAGATTTTTAGCATATTTTTTGTACCTTCACGACAAGGTACGCACTTACCGCAGCTTTCGTTTTGAGTAAAGTTCATAAAGAATCTTGCAACTTCAACAATACAAGTATCTTCAGCCATTACAACAAGACCGCCTGAACCAACCATTGCACCAGCTTTGATTAAGTTATCGTAATCCATAGGTAAATCTAAGTGCTCTTCAGTTAAACAACCACCTGATGGACCACCGATTTGAACAGCTTTGAATTTTTTACCATTTCTAATACCACCACCAATATCAAAAACGATTTCTCTCAAAGTTGTACCCATTGGAACTTCGATAAGACCTGTATTGTTAACTTCACCAGTTAGAGCAAAAGTTTTAGTACCTTTAGATGTTTCAGTACCCATCTTAGCAAACCAATCAGCACCGTTTAACATAATAACAGGAATGTTTGCCAAAGTTTCAACGTTATTAATTAATGTTGGACGACCAAACAAACCTTTATTTGCAGGGAATGGTGGTTTTGGTCTTGGCATACCACGTTCACCTTCAATAGAAGCTATAAGAGCAGTTTCTTCACCACAAACAAATGCCCCTGCACCTTCTTTAATATGTAAATCAAAAGAGAAATCACTTCCCATAATGTTTTTACCAAGATAATTACGAGCCTCAGCATCTGCAATAGCTTTTCTCAAACGTTTGATTGCCAAAGGATATTCTGCACGAACGTAGATATAACCTTCATCTGCGCCAATCGCAAAAGCTGCGATAGCCATACCTTCTAACAATTTATGAGGGTCACCTTCCATAATTGAACGGTCCATAAATGCACCTGGGTCACCTTCATCACCATTACATACCACATAAGATTTGCCACCTTTATTAGCTGCAGTAAATCTCCATTTACGGCCAGTTGGGAAGCCTCCGCCTCCTCTACCACGTAGCCCTGATTTTTCAATTGTATCAATTACAGCATCAGGATTATCTTCTTTAATAACATTTGCTAAAGCTTCATAACCTCTAACTGCAATTGCTTCATCTATTGATTCAGCATTGATTTTACCGCAATTAGCTAATGCTGTACGAGTTTGTTTTGCATAGAAGTTAATATCTTCATTTTTGTGAACATGTTGTTGAGTTTGTGGATCGGTATAAAGAAGTCTTTCTACAGGTTGATTATTTTTTACATGACTTTCGTAAATTTCTTCAACATCAGCTTCTTTTACTTTCACATAAGTAACATGCTTATCAGGAATAATTACCAAAACACCTTGTTCGCAAAAACCGTGACAACCAGTAGGAACAATAGTCATTTTGTCATAATCTGTAAGTGTAGAAACATCTGCACCTAACTCTCTAAATTTATCAATAATCTTTAAAGAACCGTTAGCAACGCAGCCTGTACCTGCACAAACAAGAACTCTTAAACCTTGTTTTTTAATTTCTTCATGAGCTTTTTCTTGCTCTTTTTGTATATCAATATTTAATTCTTTAACCATACTATCTTTCTCCATTCAAAAGAGTTTCTAAAATAACTTTTATAGCATCAGATGTCATCTGAGGATAAACTTTTTCATTGATTACGCACACTGGAGCAAGCCCACAAGCACCTAAACAACTTACTGTTTCCAATGAGAATAGACCATCATCTGTAGTCATTTGACCATCTTTCAATTTTAAATAAGATTTAATCGCATTCAATACTGGCATTGAACCTCTAACGTGACAAGCTGTACCGTCACAAACTTTTATCTCATATTTACCTTTTGGATCTAATGAGAATTGTGCATAAAATGTTGCAACACCAAAAACTGTAGCTGGAGAAAGCCCTTCAATTTTTGTTCCAATGTAGATCAAAGCGTCTTCAGGCAAGTATCTGTACTCTTCCTGAACCTTTTGCAAAATCGCAATTAAGTTAGACTTCTTTGAACCATAAGACTGAATAATCGAATCCAACTTAGTTGTGTCGATTTTGTGAGGATTTGTAATACTCATTTCAAACTCCTATCCTTATATATTCAATTGTATTAACCCACAACTGCCTGTACACTAATAAACAGGGCAATTAATAACTACATAGTAGCACAAAACACTAGTTATGACAAGAGATTAATCGTGATTTTTCACGGAATTTGTCAAGTTTTCGAAAGTCCTGAATATTGCTCGAATAAAATTATCTTGAAAAGACTTTACAGATAACACATTAGCACTAACACCATCAGAATTAACCAAATGAATATTTTTTATTTCCTTAAATGGATAAACATCATTATCAAAATGCACCGCAAAATTAGTAGCTGCCGTTTTTGAATTTTTACGATTAGAAACTGTCAACGAAATAATATTATCTACAAGCTGATTTGCTTTTGCTCCCTTTGCATCTTTAACTGGAGCGGAAACAAACAAATCCACACCATGCGCCTTTGCATACCCTTCCAATATAGGTTGAACAGGATACAAGCGATTTAAGGCTTCTGAAACAATATAAGATTCATCAGCCCCTCTTGTGATGCTAACACATTGCGGGGATTTCTTAAACAAATTTAAAGGTAGAATTTTCATGTTGCACTCTCCACAAAAATTCTACCCTAAATTTTTTACAAAATAAAGTATTATTTTTTATTTTTATAAGCTGTATAAATATAAGACACTAGCATCAAAATTATACCTAAAGCCAAGAACGCAATCAGCTTGAATAGAGCATCAACCTTAGCTAAATCAAACAAGAATATTCTTAATATAGACATAATAATGATTACAATACCAGTGCTAATTAAATACTTACGATTTTTTACAATTCCAACAATAGTCACTATACCTGAATACAACACCCAAGATAATGAAATTAAATATTGCCATCCTTGTCCAAAAATCTTAGGAACACCAGCACTTTCACTATGGCATAGGAAAAATCCTAAAATAACCGCAATACATTTATAAATATCAGATTTATCCCAATTTGCATACATCATACACGCAATAATAGCAATCACATAGGCTACAAATCTCAAGTTAAATACTGGTGTGTAAACACTTGGATAGAAGTACGAACTTGCTATCAATACCAATCCTGCTAAGATGAAAACAACATAACTTGGAATTGAATAAAGTAAAGCATTTTCTTTCAAAGAAAACTTCTTCAAGTTTAAAGCATAAAGAATTGCGATTATAACATCTAGCATTGCCCTTGCAAAAACTCTAGAAGATGTATCTAAGTGCGCTTTATGAATCAAACCATTACACTCTACACCTAACCAGAAATAACACAATGATATTCCAAAAAATTTAAATACATCAGCCTTATCCCATTTCGCAAACAACAAACAAGAAATAACCGCTAGCGCATAGCATACTGTGCGTAAATTTAATATTGGTAAATCATACACAGGTCCAAAGAAAGAACCAATTACCAAACAAAGTAACGAAATAACCAAAAAGATATAACTTGGAATATTAAACAACCAAGATTTTGTTACCAAGAAAATCTTTTTAAGATTCAAGGCATACATAAAACCTAGAATATTAAATAATATAAATTTGCGATAACCGCCAGAACTAATTGCTGACGAACTACTTGATAACCAAGAATTAACTTCTCCAACTAAATATATATAAAATAATGAAACACCTGTAAATTTCATCCAATTAGAAGTTTTTGCCGCAATCGGTCTTAACATAGAAGCAGACAACATCATCAAAATTACAGGGATTAAATAAACAATAGTTCTGATATTTAAAAACGGAGTATACTTAGCCAACAAGCAAAGCTGTCCATCTGAATGCGCAAATAACGCAGCCAAAAATACTGTCGCATAATAAACTATAACTTGGAATTTTAAATGATGAGCCTTTAATGCAACAACTAATATCGAAGCGATAAAACCTAATAATGCCCAAGCTAATACACTATGAACATCATGCAAGAAAAATACAATCGCCAACCAAGCATTAACAAATATATAATTCTCAAAGCCTTTATATACTTCGTTCTTTAATACTCTAAAAATTATTGATAACAAGAAATAAATTCCGCCAACAATAGAGAACATCAAACTCAATTTATCATGTGCACTATGGAACATAATCAAAGAAAATAATGTCAAAATGGTGTAATTCATAGCAGATAACACATTATCCACCACATCTGTTTTATCTCTAAATAAGTCATATAGAAGATAAACACCCCATAATAAAACCGGATAAATAACCGCTTTTACAGGTTCAAATAACATTGCAATCAACAACCCTATCAAAGTTATTGATAAATTCACCAAATTAACAACCTTATAATGTTTATTTCTAAGAGTAAAAATTAAGGATAATGCGTTTACAAATATAAAATATGCAAATAGATTATTAGAAGATACATCAATTGCTATCGGTGCAACATAACATCCCAACAAACCAATAACCAACATCGAAACAGTTTTCATCTTTTCTGCAATCATATAAGTTGAAGTTAATAATGCACCACCGATTATCAGAACAGTTATTGAATTAAAAATATGCAAGAAAGAATATCCGCAATAAGAAGTTATAAATAAAGTCGCAAAACCTGTACCCAATAAAACTTCAGAAAAATTCCTCATATTATCTTTACGACGAACAATAAATGCACTTGTTAAGAAACCAAAACCTAGCACATAACCAAAAATCAACTTCATCATAGGAGTAATAACAAAGAATGGAGAGATTAATTTAATAAAAATTACCATCGCGATAATAATAGCTAAAGCCCCAATTTTGTTAAATACATTACCCAAAAGAGCTTTTTGAATATCAAAACTTTCACGTACAACTTTTGGCTCTGAAACTCTAACCTTTGGAGTCTGAACTTGAGGTTGAACTTGAGGTTTTGGTTGAAACTGTGACTGAGCAACAACTTTTTCAAATTCATTTTGTGGAGATTGAACAACTTCAGACGGTTTAACTTCAGGAGTTGTTTGTTCCTGATGAAGATTATCTGCATGAACCTCCACTGTTTTATCTTGTACTGAATCTACAATAGTTTGCTCTTCTGGTTTAACTTCTGGAGAAACAACATTTTCAACAGAAGCTTCTTGTTGAGCTTTTCCTGGCACTACAGGGGTTCTAAATGCCATTTTTTCGTAATCATTAATTTTACGACATAAATACTTAATAGTTTCTTCTAATCTACCAACTTTGCCTTGTAATGCGAGAAGCATACAAAACAAAACAATGATGAGTAAAAAGTTAAAAAATCCCATAATCATAATCTCCCTATCTTAGGGATAGAATAACATATAGTTTAAAATACTCGCAACTATATTAACTTATCGCAATACTGTGAAACTGGACAACATTCGCACATTGGCTTAATTGGCTTGCACACATTTTGTCCATGGGTAACAAGCAAAGTATTTATAGGAATCCAATATTCAATAGGCAAATTTTCTCTTAACGCAAATTCTGTTTCTTCTGGATTTTTGGTTTTTATATACCCAAAACGGTTAAATATTCTATGAACATGAACATCAACACATATTGCAGGCTCACCGAACCCTAGAGTCATAACAAGGTTTGCAGTCTTTCTTCCCACTCCTCGAAACTTACACAATTCATCAATTGAATCAGGAACTTTACCATCATATTTTTCAACAATAAGCTTTGAAAGCTCAATAATTTGACCAGCCTTATTTTTGTAAAACCCAACAGGATAAATTACCTTTTCCAAATCCTCTACATTTACTCCCATCATCTCTTGAGGAGTTTTAGCTAATTCTAACATCCTTAGGGTTGCAGGATAAGTTGTTCTATCATTTGTTCTTAGGCTTAAAATGCACGCAATCAAAACAAGATAAGGATCTTTAAAAGAATCCATAAGTTTGACAAAATCACTTTGAGGCTGTTTTGCCTCTTCAAGCAATTTTACAACATTACCTATCCTTTTCATTATCTCAATAATCCTTCAATATCAATAACAGTCTTTAACCTAAGCGCATAAATATTTCCTCTATCAAAGCGCGCTAATTTTACTGCATCTTTTTCAGTAGTAATAATACTTCCAGAAATATCAACAATATCTGTTGCAGAATACTGATGGTGATCATCAAAAGTAACAGTATTTACCACCTGATAATCTTTCAAAAAGTCATAGAATTGTTGAGGTTGACCTATTGCACACATAGCAGTAACGGCTAAGCCTTCCATTAAACGTTGACCAGTCTTTATATCATATACATAATCAGGCTCAGTATAACAAACAGATGTTGGAAGTTTTAAACGTTTACGCATTATTTTTGCAACTTTTTCTGCTGTTTCGTGATTAGTATTTTTACTAACCACAACAAATTTATCTATGCGTTCTAGAGCTTCTGGCCCCTCTCTTAATGGGCCTGCAGGTAACAAACATTCGTTTCCAAAGCCTTTCACACTATCCATCAATACAATATCTAAATCTCTATGCAATTTTCTATGCTGAAACCCATCATCAAGGATAATAACTTCAACGCCAAATTTTTCTACTGCGTGCTTGGCAGCCATATATCTATTTCGACAAGTAAAAACATAACAACCTGGAGTATTTTCCGCTAACCAATATGGCTCATCCCCAGCGTCAAACGCATCAAAATAAATCATTGACCCATCTGAAATCATATTAATTGAACTATTACTTAAATGACCGCCATAACCTCTAGATACAATTGCAACTTTTTTTCCATGAGAAATCACATACTTTGCGATCTCTGAAACAATCGGAGTTTTTCCAACCCCACCAGTTGTCATATTACCGACTGAAATCACATAAGCATCAACTTTTTTAGGCTTAATAATCTTTTTATCATAACAAAAGTTTTTTAAACGACTACCTATTCCATAGAAAAACGAACAGAACTTTAATAATTCAAATAAAATTCCTTGTGGATCCCTTTGGTAATGAATTTGTGTAATTTTAGTCTTGATATTTTGCATATTAGAACATTAATCTAAATAGCAAGAATCTCTTATTCAACTTATCTGAGAATTTTCTCAAGTTAGAAGTTGTAACAACAGTATCCCTAACTATTTGTTGTAAATCTGAAGCCTGATTTGGATTTGAAGGATTAACTCTATTAACAGTATCTAACGCTGTAGCAACTTCTGCCATCGCGCAATTTACGTTAGTAATCGCTGTAGCCAACTCATTCTTCAATTTGTCATCCTTAGTCATTGAATTAACACTAGCAGTAATTTGAGCTAAGTTATCTGAAATAATTTTTAAGTTTTTACCTGTTTCTTCTGCATCAGCAGCATCCATAACTTTATTTAAGTTTTGAGCTAACTTATCAATAGAATCAGCTGTTGATAACAAAGTTGTTTTGAATTGTTTATCACCAATAATTGCATTAACATTAGCTGA
>JAFUPZ010000130.1 GCA_017472545.1 bacterium
ATCTTTGTTATATTACCCTTTATATTAATCCCCTTGCGTAGATGTCGAGTTTTGATACTACTCTTTCTGGTTCTTTGTAATTTTTGATTTAATCAATTGCTTCTTGAGGAGTTTTTGCGACAAAATATAATTCTTTTGAGATTCTGTTTGCAAATTTTTCTTCAATAATTACATCAAAAAATTCTAAAAGTTTATCGTAAAATCCATTTGTATTTAAGATAACGATAGGTTTTTTATTGTATCCAAGTTGTTTTTGAACAATCATTTCTGCTAGTTCTTCTAATGTTCCAAACCCCCCAGCTAAAGCCACGACAGCATCAGAAATCTCATCCATTTTTTGTTTTCTATCTCTCATTCCAATTGCTAAATGAAACTCATCGCAATTATCGGTTCTGCAACCCATATCAACTAAGCGTTGTGGCATTACGCCATAGATTTTGCCACCATTATTTTTTACCTGTTCAGCACAAGCCCACATCATACCTAGAGTGCTTCCGCCATATACAATGTTAAATCCGTTTTGTCCAATTAATTTCCCTAATGCCCTTGAATCTTCATAAAAAGCTTCTTCTAAGTAATTGCTAGATGAAGCAAATACACATATATTTTTTATCATTCGTTGAAATCTCCGCCTATTCTGTAATAGTAAGAACAAGAAACTCCAGTTCCAGAAGCTGAACAATCTTGTTTTAATTCTTCTATATCCCAACCAGCACCAATTGGTGTAATTTTACCATCGTTAAATATGTTTATCCCAAAGATGTCTTTTCCCCAAGTGTTCGGTCCTTTTAATCCGTTCATATCAAACATCATAATAAACGCAGGGTGAAAAATATCATCATCTTTTATATCTTTAATCCCCATAAGTTTACCATTTTTTGATAGATATAATTTCTCAAAATAATATGGGTCATTTGGTAAAACTTTTGTGCCTTTCATATAGTGAGGGGTGTATTTTTTTGTAACTGTATCGTCTTCTGTGATTCTTAGATATGGTTTTACAAGATTTTTCATAAGGTTTTCACGAGCTTCGTTTGTTTTTGCTCGTTTAAAACTTTTTATAATCTCTGCATCAGCTTGGGCAGCCATAGCGTTAAAAACATATTCAATTTTGTGATATGTGTCATTCCATTTTGTAATTAATGAAGCTTCTTTTGATGCAATAAATTGTGTAGGAACAAGCATCAATGCTGTTGCAAAAATTACAATAATGGTTAATGAATATTCAATTCTCCAGAAACGTTTTTTCATATTGCCCCCTCACCCTAGCCCTCTTCCTTAAAAGGTGGCGAGGGTGAACTTTTAGATTTACGCCATATCTATACGTTTTTTCTCTTCGGTAAGTTTTTCGTATACCCATTCTGGGATGAAATTTTTTCCTAAGATAATTTGACCGTTCATAATGTTTGGTGTGTGGAAATCTGACCCACCTGTTACAATCAAACCTAATTCTTCAGCCATTGAAGAGAAGTACTCAACACAAGCTGGTGAATGTTTTCTGTGATATGCTTCAATTCCTCTCAAACCATAATTCATAAGTTCTTTGATTAATGGTTCTGCGATGTCTAAATCGTGAGGGTGCGCAATAACAGGGATTCCGCCAGCATCGTATATAATTTCAACTGCATCGAATGGTGAAACTGTTTTTCTCTGTACGTATACTGGTGAATCATCGTGAATATATTTTGCATAAGCATCCATAATATTGTTTGTTCCACCTGCATTTGTAATAGCTTTTGCAATGTGTGGACGTCCAATACTTCCGCCTTCTGCAACTAATTTTTTAATATCTTCAAATCTGATTTTGATACCTTCTTTTTTAGATAGAAGTGTGATGATTTCTTTTGTTTGTTTAATACGTGCCTGTTGTTGATTTTTTATTAATTCTAAGAAATCTTTATTTTTTGTGTCCATAAAGTAACCAAGTATATGAACTTCGTAGTTTTTGTACAAAGTATTAACTTCAATACCTCTGATTACTTCGATTTTATCTTCCAAGCCCTTTTCTTTGATGTGTTTCTGGGCAACATCATAAGCAAGAATGTTGTCGTGGTCCGTTATTGCGATTGCTTCAAGTCCAACGTCAACTGCTGTGTCCACAATCTTCTCTGGTGAAAATACGCCGTCCGAGAAGTATGTGTGAATGTGTAAATCAGTCTTCCTTTTCACTTCCATTTTCCTCTTCTATATAATCATTACTAATAAAAATCCTTTTAATAGACTGGGCTTTTCCTGTATTAATATCAATATCAACTTCTACAGCGTTGACTTGTGTAGTTTTGCCCGGTGCAACTTCGTAGCGGTCTGGAATGCTTGTTAAAAATCTTGAAATTGAGGAGTTGAATTCCATTCCAATAACTCCGTCAGATGCTCCACAAAAACCTGCATCTGTAATGTAAGCCATTCCATCTACGATATTTTCATCGGCTGTTTGCACGTGAGTATGAGTTCCGAAAAATGCACTCACTCCTAATTGTGCGCAATACTTGCCGAAACAAATCTTTTCTGCGGTTGCTTCTGCGTGAAAATCTACGATTACAATAGGGGTAATCTCTTTTAGTTTTTTGATTTCATTAGCAACCATTTCCCATTGAAAATCTACAAGGTTTATAAATACTTTTCCTAAAATATTTATAACTCCTATTTTTGTATCTCCAACTTCAAAGATGCGACTGCCAACACCTTTGGTTCCTTTAGGGTAATTGATTGGTCTAATTAAGCAGTCTGAATTATCGATGTAGTTATATATATCTCTCTTATCCCAAATATGGTTTCCGCAAGTCATACAATGAATACCATATTCTTTAAAATCATTATAATTTTTTTCTGTTAATCCAAATCCGTGAGATGCGTTTTCTACGTTTGCAATAACAAAGTCATATTTTTTAGAGGTATCTAGAGCCAAAAAATCTCGAACAGCAAACCTTCCTGGTTTGCCTACTATATCTCCAAAAAATATAACTTTTATTATGTCTTTTTCCATATTTTCTCTCTAGTTAATATATTAGGCACGAAGTTGAGATTTTCAACTTCGTGCCATCATAATTATTTTGCGATTTCTGTTGTTCTGAATTCTCGAACGACTGTTACTCTGATTTGACCAGGGTAATCAAGTTCATTTTCGATGCGTTTTGCAACATCTCTTGCTAACTTGCCTGATGCTAAATCGTCAAACATTTCAGCTTGGACGATAATTCGAACTTCACGACCTGCTTGTACTGCGAATGATTGTTTAATACCTTCGTAGCTATTAACAATTTCTTCAATTTTTTGTAGACGTTTGATATAGATTTCTAATGTGTCACGTCTTGCACCAGGTCTGCCTGCTGAAATTGCGTCTGCAACTTTTACAAGTACAGCCTCGATTGTGTTTGCAACAACATCATCGTGGTGAGCTTCAATTGCATGAATAACTTCAGGTTTTTCTCCAAATCTTGATGCAATTTCAACGCCAAGTTGAATATGCGTACCTTCTTGTGTTTGGTCAACAGCTTTACCTATATCGTGTAGTAAACCTGCACGTTTTGCGATTTTTTCATTAGCGCCAAGTTCAGCTGCTAACATACCTGCAATATGCCCAACTTCTAAAGAGTGTTTTAAAACATTTTGACCGTAACTTGTTCTATAGTATAGGCGACCTAATGTTTTGATAAGCTCTTTATTTAAGCCCATTACACCCATTTCCAAAGCAGCATTTTCACCTTCTGTCCAAATCTTTTTATCGATTTCTTCTCTAGCTTTTTCAACCATTTCTTCAATTCTAACTGGGTGAATACGACCATCAACGATAAGTTTTTCCAATGCAAGTTTTGCAATTTCACGTCTAACAGGATCAAAGCTTGATAATACAACAGCTTCTGGAGTATCGTCAATGATTAAGTCTACTCCTGTTAAAGTTTCTAAAGCTCGGATGTTACGACCTTCGCGACCAATGATTCTACCTTTCATTTCATCGTTTGGTAAACCTACAACTGAAACTGTTGTTTCTACAACTTGTTCAATCATACATCTTTGCATTGTTGTTGATAGAATTTCTTTTGATTTTTCAAGAGAAATTTCTTTTATTTTAGCTTCGTTTTCGCGAACTAATTGCATTTGTTCTTGAGCTAAATCATTTTTTAATTGTTCAAGTAATGTTCTTTTTGCATCTTCGCAAGACATTCCAGAAATTCTTTCAAGTTCTTCTGTTTGTTTTTGAACAAGTTCAGCCAAATAATCTTCTTTTTCTAAAAGTTCATCCATTTTTCTTTGAGTTTGGATTTCTTTTTCGGTATATTCTTGAATTTTATCTTCAAGCATATCCTCTCTTTTGGCTAATTTTTGTTCTTGTCTTGCAAGTTCTTGTCTGCGTTCTCTTTCTTCTTCGTTAAGAGCTTCTCTGTCATCTTGGAGTTCCTCTACAGCTTTTATTTTAGCTTCTTTGTAAAGGATTTTTTCTCTTTCCTCTAACGCTTTTTTGTCCTTTTCAACGGACTCGATAGCACTTTTAATTTTGTGCTGCTGAATAATTAGTATGGCAACTAAGACTATTACCGCAATAGCCGCCAACACTAACAAGGTTGTTCCCATAAAGCAATACCTTATCCTTTTCTATTTTTTTATAATACACGCAATGTCGGGTACATATATCCTACCCGAGCCTCTATTTAGTTTTAAGTTAAATAAAAATCATTGCATATATATTAAAAAATATTTCCTACTACATCTGCATTTATGATAACATATAAAACATTTTTTGTATAGTGTTTTTTATCAAATTTTACTACTATTTTTGTTGTATTTTTTATAGGCTTAAAAATAGCGGTAGACTTGGAATGTCAACCGCTTTGATTTTTGAAAATTTTTGTAAAATATTTCTATTTTTTTCTTAAACCTGGATCTAAGTATGAACCAGTGACAGCTTTATTAAATAGATATTGTGCTTTTGGTAATACTCCTGCAAGTAAGAAACTTGATAAACCTACGTTAGCTAGAATGTTGAAATATTTTACTCCTTTTGCTTTTTTTGCAAATTTGGCAATGTCTGTAGAATTTTTAGCATTTTTAATGAAACTTTCAAATTCATCTATAAATTTGCTCATATCATCAATATCAATGTATTTTCTAGGATCTCTGTATCCTGATTCTAAGTATGAAACTTTTTTCATTTTTGCTGCGTATTGTGAGAATAAGCTATCTGGTTTGTTGTCTAAAAATTCAATAATATCTTGAGCTGTTTTTGATTTTGGTAATTCAAAATTATTATTTTCGATAGCTTGAGCAAATTTTTGATCATCTAAAATAATTGGGTCTAAATCTACGTTTATTTTGAATAATTTGTTAGCAGTTTTGTTTAACCCTAATGCAATGTATGCTGGAGTTACGTAGTTGATAATCATAGAACCAATCATTCTGAATGCGTTCATGTATCCTTCTTCTTTGTTTCTTGATGTTGTTATACGACCAACTGTCAAGCCTCCATCGGTAATTGCCATTTTATTAACAGTTGAAAGGTTTGCAACTGCTGAAGCAAATCCACCAGTAAATGTTACTTGTTTTTTCTGCTGTAAGTCAAAGCTATCAAATTTATCGTAATTTAATGACATAAATGATGTTTGATTTGTTTTATTGTTGTTTAAGTTTTGTTGATCTTGAGCTTTCTTTGCTCTTAATTTTCTAGTTAGTGCAAAATTCATTTTTGGTAAAACAAATCCCATTACGATTGTTGGGATGATAGTTGCTGCACAGAATTTTCCTGTAAGCATTTTTTCATAGCCTAAACGGTTATTTTTTACCTTTGTTAAATCAGCTAAAGCTTCTTGAACGTCTTTTGCTTGAATGTTCTTGAATTTTTCGATGTTATACTCAATGCCTTGAGCAACAATATCTTTTATTTCACCTACAGCTTTTTTAGCGTTTCTTTTGTTTATGATTTCTTCTTCTTTGAATAAATTTAGATTAATATCAGGTGACCAACCTTGTTTTTTCATGAATTTATCATAAACGGCTTCTGTTAACGGAATTCCGCCTAACCAAACCGCAGATGTTGCGTATTCGTCGATAATTCTTTCTCTTGTCGCTTCGTTTGAAATTTCTTTAGATTCTTTTGCGTTTTCACGACGAGCAATCATAACTTTGATTGGGTTTTCTATTCCGCAATCTCTTATGAGTAGTGGGTATGGGGTATTATTGTTTCCTATTGCTGATATTATATTTACTAATGCCATAATTTTCTTTTAACCTCAATTCTTTACTAATAAAAACAACTTCTTTCGCTCTTTTGAATATCCTGAAGAAGTTGTTTTTGTTAAGAATTGAACTTTTTTATAATCTCTTTTTACGAACGCATAACCAATTCTACAACCTCTTCAGGTCGATATGATGGTTATGATGATGTTTTTGTAAAAAGAATTTTGTCATTTGTGAATTTCCTTTGTTACCTTATTATATAAGAATATTTTTAAAAGTAAATACCTTAATATATTACTTTTGTCTTAAAACTGATAAATGTTAAAAATTGCTATTATTGAAAAGTTTTGTAAAGTAATTCTTTCTTGTCTGTATCTTGGGTACAAAAAAGTATAGTTTTTTCTTTTGAAGTTTCCCCTTTTAGAATCTTAATAGATGTTTTTGGAATTTTAAAGTTTTTTGACAGATATTCTACAAGGGCTTTGTTTGCTTTACCGTCAATAGGTTGAGCGGTAATTTTTACTTTTAAAAATTCACCATCATTGATTATTTCATTTTTCTTTGAATTAGGTGAAATTTTTATATTAACTATCAGTCCGTCATTAGTTTCTTTAATCATATTTTTAATATATCACAAATCTCATCTTGATAGATGAAATTTGTCTGGTTTTCTTGAAAAACGTTAATATAATTTATATCATTATTGTACTATGTCAGATTTAGAAACGTTTAAAAGTATAAAAGAAGTTTTAATATCCCAAAATCATTCTCCAGATGATATTGCAATGGTGGAGAAAGCATATAAATTTGCGAAAAAATTACACGATGGTCAATTTAGGGTTTCGGGAGAACCTTATATTATACACCCTTGCGAAGTTGCAAAAATCCTTGTAGGGTTAGAAGTTGATACTAATACCTTAATTGCAGCTTTTTTGCATGACGTTTTAGAAGATACTGACATAACACCAGCCAAAGTAAAAGAAATGTTTGGGGAAGATGTATTAGCACTTGTTCAAGGGGTTACAAAACTTGGAAAATTGAAGTTTAAATCCAAAGAAGAACGACAAGCTGAAAACTTTAGACGTTTATTTATTGCGATGGCTAATGATATTCGTATTATTTTCTTGAAGTTAGCTGACAGACTTCACAATATGCGAACTCTTAATTTTATGGAAGAGGCAAAGCAGAAGAAAATAGCACAAGAAACTTTGGATATTTTTGCACCATTAGCTAACCGTTTAGGGATTTATAAGATTAAAGCCGAATTAGAAGATTTATCTTTAAGATATTTAGAAAAAGATAAATATTATGAAATAGCTCAACTTGTTGCTCAAACAAAGGCAGACAGAGAAGAAACTGTCAATTTGCTTATCGACAAGATTTCAAAAGATGTTCAAAAAAGTGGTATTAATGCGCAAATTACAGGCAGGGCAAAACATTATTACAGTATTTACGCAAAGATGAAGCGCCAAAATCTTGAGTTTAGTGACTTGTATGATATTACAGCTGTTCGTGTAATTGTAGATACTGTAAGAGAATGTTATGAAGTTTTAGGTTTAATTCACTCTCAGTTCAAACCGATTCCTGGTCGTTTTAAAGATTATATTGCAATGCCAAAAGGTAATATGTATCAATCTTTGCACACTTCTGTGATTGGTCCACGTTCAAAACCACTAGAGGTTCAAATTAGAACTTGGCAAATGCACCAAGTTGCAGAGTATGGTGTTGCTGCGCATTGGAGATATAAAGAAAAAGGTTCACAAAAGGCTGATAATGCATCTGATATGAAATTCTCTTGGATGCATAAAATGGTTGAGTACGAAAAAGATACGAAAAATGCTGAAGATTACGTAAAAAGTGTAAAACTAGACCTATTTTCGGATCAAGTTTTTGCCTTTACTCCAGGGGGAGATGTTTTAGACTTGCCTAAAGATGCAACTCCTGTGGATTTTTCATATCGTATTCACTCAGATGTTGGACATAAAACTGTTGGGGCAAAAGTTAATGGTAGAATTGTACCTTTGAGTACAAAATTAAATAACGGTGATATTGTTGAGATTTTAACTTCAAAAACTCCTGCTCCTCGTTTGGATTGGTTGACTTTTGTAGTTACAAAACAAGCTTCTCAAAAGATAAAACAATGGTTTAAGAAGAATAACAGAGAAGAGCACGTCAAGATTGGTAAATCAAATCTTGAACATGAGTTAACGAAGGCTATTTTTGACGATTATACAAAATCAGGCGAATTTGATAAAGTTGCCAAATCTATGAATTATCAATCTGCAGAAGATTTGTTTGCAGCATTAGGTTATGGCGAAACAACAACTCAAAAAGTTGTTAATAAATTGAAAAAACCTGTTGAGAAAAAACCAGAAGATAGTTTCCATACTTCTCGTAGAAAAAGTTCTAAAAAAGATATTGAAGGTCTAGAGGATTTAATGTATTCACTTGCAATGTGCTGTTCTCCAATCCCAGGTGAACCAATTGTTGGTGTTGTTACTCGTTCTAAAGGTGTTTCTGTACATAGAGCGGATTGTAAAACCTTAGAAACTATTCCTCATGAACGTTTTATGGATATTAAGTGGGCTGGTATTAATACCAATAAGACTTATCAAACAACTATCCGTATTGAAACTGCTGAAAAATTGGGATTATTAAAAGATATTATTTCTGCAGTTTCAGATAATAATACCAATATTGTAAATGCAACTATTAAGACTAAAAACCATGTTGGTATTGTGGAAATGGGATTAGAGTTGGATAATATTGAAACATTGCGTAAGGTTGTTGCCTGTATTCAATCATTGCCTGATGTATATAGTGTGAAACGTATTCAAACTTCATCAAATATGATGAAAAAATCTGGTGCGCCTAAATCGCAAAAAGGATTTAAGCAAAAGAAAACTGATAAAAATAAGGAGAATTAATATATGGCGATTCCTGTAGAAAGTTTTTGGAAAATTTATTATTACATTGCTATATTTGCAACAATTTTATTCGTATTAAAGTTGATTTTGTTTGCTACAGTTGGCGGTGATACTGAAGTTGCGGCAGATTTTAATAATGAAGTTGATACGGATTGTTCATTTAATTTTATTTCTATCCAATCTGTAATTGCATTTTTTATGGGATTCGGTTGGATGGGTTATGCCTCATTGGCACAATTTAAGTTAACTCAATTACCGACATTTGGTTTAGCGTTTGTAATGGGTATTGTTTTTATGTTCGTTACAGCGTATTTGATGTTTTTAACCAAAAAACTTGAAAAGAAAGTGAAAAAAGATAAAACAACAGCTTTAAATCAAGTTGGTAAAGCATACACAAAATTTGCACCTCAAGGCTCTGGTCAAGTTGAAGTTGAAATTAATGGTCAACTTTCTGTTGTTGAAGCTAAAAATGATTCAGATGAAGAGATTAATTCATTTGAACTTGTTAAGGTTGTAAAAGTTGAAGATGAAATTTTGTACATTCAAAAAGAAAATAAATAATCAGGTTTACATATAAGAAGGAGAGAAAAATGTTCGGATTAATGATTGCGGGCGCATTGGTATTGATTTCAATATTTGTGTTTATTGCAAACCAATACAAAAGATGCCCATCAAACAAAATTATCGTAGTTTACGGTAAAACAGGCGGTGAAAAAACTGCTAAATGTGTACACGGTGGTGGTACATTTATTATCCCATTGATTCAAGATTATGGCGTATTGTCACTTGAACCAATGACAACAGATATTGACTTACGTGGTGCACTTTCTAAAGGTAATATCCGTGTTGCTGTTCCATCTACATTTACTTTTGGTATTTCAACAGATCCAAGAATTATGATTAACGCAGCAGAACGTCTTTTAGGTTTGTCAAAACCAGATGTTATTACTCAAGCAAGTGATATTATTTTAGGTCAATTACGTCTTGCTATTGCAACATTGACAATTGAAGAAATTAACCAAGACCGTGAAAAATTCTTGGAACAAATTAACGCAAACGTAAATACTGAGTTAAACAAAATTGGTCTTGAAATTATCAACGTAAACATCAAGGATATTACAGACGAATCTGGTTATATTGATGCGATTGGTAAAAAAGCTGCAGCAGAAGCTATTAACAAAGCTAAAGTTGAAGTTGCTCAACAAGAAAAATTGGGTGCTGTTGGTGAAGCTTCAGCAAATAAAGAAAAAGAAGTTCAAGTTGCAGAACAAGAAGCTCAAACTTTAATCGGTAGAACAAATGCTGAAAGAGAACAACGTATTAAAACAGCTGAACTTGAAGCTCAAGCTGTTGAAGGTGAAAACATTTCAAAAGCAAATATTGCTGAATATAACGCTACATTAGCAGTAAAACAAGCTGATGCATTTAGAGAAGGTGAAGTTGCTAAAGCTAATGCTCAACGTGACGTATTACTTGCTCAAAAAGATCAAGAAGAAGCAAAATTGAAAAAAGAAGAACTTGCAAGACAAGAAGTTGAAAAACTTAAAATCCAAGTTCAAGCTGACGCTGAAGCTGAAAGAGCTAGAAGAATTGCTCTTGGGGAAGCTGATGCGATTAAAGCTAAATACTTTGCAGAAGCTGAAGGTATTAAAGCTGTGTTAGAAGCAAAAGCAAAAGGTTATGAAGATCTTGTTAAAATTTCTAACAACAGACCTGAAATTGCAACAAGCTTCTTGATGATTGAAAAACTAGAAACTCTTGTTGAAAAACAAGTTGAAGCTATTAAAAATATCAAATTTGATAAGATTACAGTTTGGGACGGCGGAACTGGCACAACTGGCGGTTCTACAACTGCAAACTTTATGAAAGATCTTATTAAAGCTCTTCCTGCAATGCACGATTTAGCTGGTCAAGCTGGTATCGAACTACCTCAAATTTTGGGTAAAGTTGATAGCGGTATTGAAGAAGCTAAAGTTGTGACTCCAAAAGCAGAAAAAGCTGAGTAGTCTTTAGCTAGACAAACATGTGAGAGCAACGTCTATTTTAGGCGTTGCTTTCTTGTTTATATATGGAATATGTGCTATAATTTACGTATGAATTTTTGGACAAAAGAGAGCTTAGTAAACGCATTATCAGATGTGGAATTTTATAACTTACCAGAAGGGTTTGCGGCTAATGGACTTCGTGTTCATCAGTCTGATTTTACGTTGGGTAATATTGCAGTTTTGAGAAAGCCTGATGAAGAAATTGGGATTGAGGAAAAGTTTTTTAATCAGGTTCAAGATAAAGCTTCGGCAATTCTTTGTACAGATGAAAAATATTTTGCTAAGTATAAATTGCCTATCATAAAAGTTAAAAACCCTAGAGATGCTGTTATAATGATGGCATTTTATATAAGAAAGATTTTTAAAGGTAAAGTTGTTGATATTACAGGTTCTTGTGGGAAATCAACGGTAACAAAAATGTGTTTTGATGCACTTGAGCAGTATGGTGCAAGCGCAAATACAAATCGCTCAAATATTAATTTTAGTATTGCTTGGAATATGACATCTTACAATCCAGAAGCTAAATTTTGGGTTAATGAAACCTCTTTAGGTGGAGGTATGGAATTAAATTCATATTTAACAAAGCCTGATGTTGCGGTGATTACAAATATTGCGCCTGTTCATTTGGCACCAAAACAAACGCTTGATATGGTAGCTATTACAAAAGCGAAAGTTTTTACTGCTATGCGAGCTGGTGATTATGCCGTTTTGTATAAAGAAACAGATTATTATGAAATTTTAGAAAAAGCAGCTAATGATAAACAGTTAAATATTATTACAGTTGGGGAAGGTGAAGATTGTAATATTAGAATTTTCCCTGATGATGTCAATTATATTGAAGTTTTTGGTACTAGATATAAGTTTAGCGATTTTCCTATTCCTAAGCATCTTTTAATTGATTCAGCTTTGGTTTTAGGGGTGTTGTATTCGTTTGGTTTACCGTTAGAGCCTGCAATTGAAATTCTTGCGAATTGGTCGCCTATTATTGGAAGAGGTCAAGTTTTACGTGGTGAAATTTATGAAAACTGTTCTATAACAATGGTTGATGAATCTTTTAATGCTAATCCTTTATCAATGACAAGTTGTTTAGAGGGCTTTAGTATGACTTATAAAAATTTTCCAAAAGTTTTAATTTTAGGTGATATGGCAGAAGGTGGAGTTAATACTGTAAGTCAGCATTTAAGTTTAGTTGATGTTATTAAAAAAGTTGAACCTACAGTTGTACTTTATTGTGGTGAACAGATAAAAGTTGTTTGGGAAGAGTTAAGAAGAGTTTTTCCTGGTGCATATTACAAAAATGTTAACGATTTAATCCAAGAATTAAATTCTTGGTTAAAGGCTGGAGATTGCGTATTTGTCAAAGGTTCGCACTCTATTGAATTGTTTAAAATTACTTCAGCTTTTAGAAATTCTATTAAAAAACAACAAAATTGATAATATAAAATTAACCTATTTTCAAATGTGATTATTTGTAGTATAATTCAATTAAGATTTTTTTAAGGAGAGAAAAATGGGATATAAAATATTATCAAAAAAAGAAATTTGCCCTAATCAATATGAAATAACTATTGATGCCCCATATGTTGTAAGAAATGCTCAGGCTGGGCAATTTATTATATTTAGAGTTGAAGAAGAAGGGGAAAGAGTTCCTCTTACAATTGCTGATGTTGACAAAGTTAAAGGTGAATTGACATTAGTATTCATGGCGGTTGGCTATTCAACAAAAAAATTAGCACAACTTGAAGTTGGTGATGAATTAGTTGATTTAGTTGGGCCTTTAGGAAAGCCAACTCATATCAAAAATTATGGCACAGCAGTATGTGTTGCAGGTGGTTATGGCGCTGCACCATGCTATTTGATTTCAAAAGCATTGAAAGATGCTGGTAATAAAGTTTATATGATTGCAGGCGCAAGAACAAAGGACTTGTTATTCTGGGAAGATAAAATGAAAGATGCATGTACTGAATTGTTCTTGACTACTGATGATGGTTCTTATGGTATCAAAGGTTATGGTACAACTGTTTTACAAGAACTTATGGATAAAGAAAAAATTGATTATGTAATTGCTGTTGGTCCAATGCCAATGATGAGAGCAGTTGCAGAATTAACAAGAGATAAAGGCATTTATACAGAGGCTAGTATGAACCCAATTATGGTTGATGGTACTGGTATGTGTGGTGCTTGCCGTGTTACTGTTGGTGGTGAAACAAAATTTGCTTGTGTTGATGGTCCTGATTTTGATGCACACAAGATTGATTTTGATGAAGTAATTAACAGAACAAGAATCTATAAAGATCAAGAACGTAAACGTGGCGAAAATTGTAACTTATTAAAACAAGCAGAAACTGTGTAAGGAGAGTTGTAAGGTATGGGAAAAAATGACATTCCGGTTTGTCCTTTAATTAGTATTGGTTCAGGTATCGATATGGTATGTAGCCAAACTAAATGTGCATGGTATGTTCCAAGTGTTCAAAAATGCTCTATGTACTTGATGGCATACAATGCTTTATTAGAGGCAAATCAAAAACAAAAAGCAGCTAAACAATAATAATTTGATATAACTATGAAAATAGCATTATGTATAAAGCAAGTTCCTGATACTACGGATATTAGATGGACTGAACAAAATACTATTCAGCGTGAGGGTGTTGAAAGTGTTATCAATCCATATGATGTCTATGCGTTAGAACTTGCTCTTAAATTGAAATCTCAAATAGAAAATACAACTATAACAGTGTTCACAATGGGGCCAAATCAGGCAGAGTCCATGCTTCGTAAGACTTTGGCTTTAGGGTGTGATGATGCTGTATTGATTTCTGATAGGAAATTTGCAGGTGCCGATACTTATGCAACTGGTTTAACTATATCAAAAGCTATAAAAACCGCATTACCTGATTTTGATTTGATTATTTGTGGTCAGTTTGCTGTCGATGGTGATACAGCGCAAACTGGTCCGAATATTGCTAATTTCTTGGATATTCCTCAAGTTACTTATGTTGATAATTTTGAAAAGTTTGAGGATGGAAAACTTTTCCTAAATCGTATTATGGAAGATGGTGTTGAAACTGTTTCAATTGAACTTCCAGGTTTGATTTGTGTTATGACTCAAAATTTTGAACCATCTAGAGTTAGGATTGGTGGGGTTATAGCAACATCAAAAAAAGAAATTAAAGTTTTATCAATGGATGATATAGGGTTATCACCAGAGCAAGTTGGTTTAAAGGGTTCTCCAACGTATGTTAGCAAAGCTTTTAGAAATCTTTCAACACATAATGCTGAAAAATTTGAATTATCCGTTGATGATTCTGCGACTTTGTTAAAAGATAGGCTTACATCTTTAGGAGTTTTGAAAAATGACTAATGGTGAAAATTCAGGAATTTTAATTTACGCTCAAATTACTCGTGAAAATTATATTCACACAGTGTTTTTTGAACTTGTTGATAAGGCAAAAGAACTATCAGAAAAACTTGGCGGTGTTGAAGTTAATGCTGTTATATTTACAACCCCAAATTTAATTGATAATTATAAAGAAGCGTTTAGAAATCGTGGAGTGAATAAAGTTTTTTATTTTGAAGATGAGGAGTTTAAAACTTATTCAACAGATTTTTACGCTAAATCTATTGTCGATCTAGTTGGAGTAATTAAGCCTGAAATTTTACTAATTGGTGCAACAAATCAAGGTAGAGATTTAGCACCTCGTGTCGCTTCAGCTTTACATGCAGGCTTGACTGCTGATTGTACAGGTTTAGATATTAACGAAAAAGGTTTGTTAGCTGCAACTCGTCCGACTTTTGGTGGTCAGTTAATGGCAACAATTTTATCAAAAGCAAATCCTCAAATGGCAACTGTTAGACCAAATGTGTTTAAAGTTACAAGAGATGATTCTTATGTAGATACAGAATTTGTTTCTTGTCCTGTAAATATTTCTTATTTAAAGAAAAGAGTTGAATTATTAGAGTTCAAAAAGACTGTTGATAATGTAATAAATGAACTTGATTCGGCTGAAATTATTGTTGCAGGTGGTAGAGGTTTAAAAAATAAAGAAGGTTTTGAACTGTTGCAAAAGTTTGCCGATAAAATCGGAGGGACAGTTGCTGCATCTCGTGTTGCGGTTGAAATGGGGTTAGCTCCTGTTTCTATTCAGGTTGGTCAAACTGGTAAAACAGTAAGTCCTAAGGTGTATATTGCTTGTGGTATTTCTGGAGCTATTCAGCATACTATCGGAATTACAGACTCTAAGCATATTATTGCAATAAATAATGATCCTGAGGCTCCGATTTTTGAAATCGCAGATACAGGTATTGTTGGGGATTTCTTTGAAATTGTTCCAAAATATTTAGAGTTGTAATAAAAACATTTTGTCATTCAGAAGGCTTTAGCCTGTGGAATCTAAAATGTTTTTATTATTATGAGATTCTTCGGTAGGCGTCATTCTGTCCGAAGGGAAGAATCCCCAAAAAGACCTACCTCAGAATGACGTTCCAATATTTTGTGTAACAATATTTTAATATTTTAGCAAATAATATTTTTATAAACTTTAATGTTTTTGTGTTTATTTACCCTAAGGAGATTTTATGAATATTAGTTTTACCCCTGCGAATTATCGCCCAAATTTTCAGGCTCGTTTTAATAATGATGCTTGGTCAAGAATAATACTTAGAGAGTTGGCAGAGAAGGATCCAGAAAAAGTTTTGGCTGCAAATTTACTATTAGAAGATATGCCAGATGATGCTGTTTATAAGTTGGATTCTAAATTGACACCTTTAGGTACTCCTCGTTATTCTCTACATTCAAGTAGAAAGGGTATGTTGCTGTTTCCATTGGAGCCAGAATGTTATCAAGATATTTTTAGAGCATTAAGTTGTCACTATGAGAAGCAATGCGACGCGCCTTGGTATTCAAGTAATAATAAATATATGCTTCAAGCAAAAGAGGCTGTAGCAGAATATCGTAAAAATTTATCTCCTGAATCTTATGAATTGGCAGAAGAAATTGATGATTTGGTAAAATTACGTGATGAAATTGATGATAAAATTAGAATTAAAACTGATGAAAAAGCTTTAATTGATAAAAAAGATGGTGATAAAGTGGCCAAAGCTATCGTTAATGGTATTTTTGAAGTTTAATTATTTTCAATTTTGTTTATGTTAAAATAATAAGGTCGAAAGACCTTATTATTTTTTTGTGATGAAAGGATTGTGGATATGACAAACAGAGTTGTAGTTGGTGCTCAATGGGGCGATGAAGGTAAAGCAAAACTTACTGATTTATTAGCAGAAAATGCTGATTTAATTATCAGATACCAAGGCGGATGTAATGCAGGCCACACTGTTGTTGCTCATGGTAAAACTTTCAAGTTTCACCTAATTCCGTCAGGTATTTTGTATAAAGGTAAAACTTGTTTAATCGGTAATGGTACAGTTATTTTACCGGAATCTTTCCAAGCTGAAATTGATGGTTTGAAAGCTGAAAATATTGATTTGTCAGGTTTAAAAGTTAGTCCGCTTGCGTCAATTACAATGCCTTGGCATACAGAAGTTGACGGTTATTCAGAATCAACTGCAACAAAAGGTAAAATCGGTACAACTAAAAAAGGTATCGGACCTACTTATACAGACAAAATGCAACGTATTGGTTTGAAAATTATGGATTTATATTCACCAGAAGCATTGTCTGAAAAGTTAGACGTAATTTTACCTATCAAAAATAAACAATTAAAAGAATTATACAACTTGAAAACATACACAAAAGAAGAAGTTTTGGCTCTTTGTGAAAAATATGCCGAAATTTTTAGACCATTTGTTTGCTTCGATTGGCAAGAAATGCTTAGAGATGCAAAAAGAGCCGGTAAAACAATCCTATTTGAAGGGGCACAAGGTGTAATGTTAGACGTAGATTTTGGTACATATCCATTTGTTACAAGTTCAAACCCTGTTGGTGGGGGAGCTGGTACAGGTTCAGGTTATGGTCCAACTACAATTGATGAGGTTATCGGTGTTGCTAAGGCTTATGTAACTCGTGTTGGTGAAGGTCCTTTTGTATCAGAATTAACTGACGAGATCGGTGAATCTATTCAAAAAATTGGTCACGAGTTTGGTGTAACAACAGGTCGTCCAAGACGTTGTGGTTGGTTTGATGCTGTAACTATGAAATATGCTTGTTTAGTTGGTGGTTTAACATCTGTTGCACTTACTAAAATCGATGTATTTGATACTTTTGAAGAAATCAAAATTTGTACAGCATACAAAGATACTCGTGATGGCAAAATTTATACATCATACCCTGAAGATGTTTATATTCACAAATATCTTGAGCCAGTTTATGAAACTCATAAAGGCTGGGGACAAGATATTACAGGTATTAGAAAGTATGAAGATTTGCCAGAAAATTGTCGTAAATATTTAGAAAGACTTGAAGAAATCTTAGAAACTCCTATTTCTATTGTTTCTGTAGGTCCTGATAGAGAGCAGACAATTTTTAGAGGGTAAGAGTAAATTTTAGGTTCAGTTAAAAATATTATGAGATTCCACGGGCGTTGCCCTCTGAATGACAACATAATATTTTTAACTAATTAAAACTTTACAAAAGGGCAAATTTTTTAGCTTCGGTGTTTTTATAATTACAGGTAGATTTTTATGAAAATAACACCAAATTATATACAAACTAACAAAATAGCTCATAATCCAGCTGTTCAGAGTTTTACATCAAACCCTGAAGTGTCGCACCCTGAGGTTTCTCAGGTATCTGAGTTATCAAATGTAACTCAGGATTATGCTGTTAGAACACCGATTGCGTATAGTCATGTTGAAGATATTCCTTTAACAGAGGGGATTAGTGCAAAGTGCTATAAATTAGCAAATGGACAAAAAGTTGTTATTATTCCAAAAGATGGTCCAACTTTTGTAAAATCATACGTAAATACAGGCTCATTTAATGAACCTGATCATTTGCGTGGAATAAGCCATTATATTGAGCATAATTTGTTTAATGGCTCTGAGGACTTAGGTGACAAGGTTTTCTTTGATGAAGTTAATAAAATGGGTGCAAATACAAATGCTTCTACCTCTTTTTCTGTAACAGATTATTATATTCAGTCTAATTTATTAGAAGATACAGATTTGGAAAATAAAATTCAGCTCCATGCAGGGATGTTGCAATCTCCAAAATTTTTGTTAGAAAAATTAGAAAAAGAAAAAAATATTGTTAATTCAGAGATAAATATGTGTGTTTCTGAAGATGAAAATATTGGTTTTTCAAAAACTTTAAAAAATCTTTTCAATATAAACTCTTCATCATTAGATTTGATTGCAGGAACAACTGATAACATTACTGCGTTAACTCGTGATGATGTTGTAAATTATTTCAAGAGTAACTATTATCCTGCAAATATGGTTACTGTGATTACTGGTGAAGTAGAGCCAGAAGAAACAATGAAGCTTATAGCTAAATATTTTACTGCTTCTAACAACCCTGTTCATCAGCGCCATTTTGAAACGATGACTCCAATTGAAAAGCCAATTAGACAAGATATAATTTCTCAAAAAACTCAGGCAGATTTAGCCTCAATTTTCTTAGGCTTTGCTGGTCCAAAAAATAATGACACAAAAGATAAAATTTATTTGCAAGCTGCATCATATCTTTTTGGTGGTTTGGCAAATTCTAGGATTGCTAATCTTGAGAAAAAATATGGTATTGGTATAAATATTTCGCCAGAGCGATTGAGTTCAAGACCTGATGATTTGTCTATGATGGTAGTTCAAAGCGCAGTTTCTGATGCTAAGGTTGAATCTTTATTGAAAGATTTATATTCCGCTATTCAGAATTTGGCTCAAAATCCGCCAACAGAGGAGGAAATGATTGCGATAAAAAGTAGAATGAAGAAAAATCATAACGCAATTTTTGAGTCTACTGGCGCAATGAACTATTATATAGGAACATTGATGCTAAATAATAATCTTGAACATGCAAAAGATTATGACAAAATTATTGACGAAATGACTCCTCAAGATATTGTTAATGTTGCGAAGAAATATTTGGATTTGAATAAAGTTGCATTAACTGTTGTTCACCCTAATTTTACTAATGCTGAAAGTATTGAAAATGGGTATAAAAAAGTTTCTTCAGTTTCATTTACTGGTGCAAATAAGAAAATTCCGATTGACGTGAACAGTGTTACCCAGTATAGGATGTCTAATAATTTTGAGATTATATTTAATGATCTTCCAACAAATAATGTTGATTACTGTTTTTCTTTAGCATCAAAAGCTTGGACTCCTAAAACCGCAGCTGTAGCTAATGTTTTGTCTGATATGATTGAGTATAATGGAACAAAATCAAAATCCTATGATGAAGTTCACAAGCAATCTGATATGTTAGCATTGGATCATTATGTAGGTTTTAGTCAAATGGGTATTTCTGCTGGGGCTAATTTCCCAGTTGAAAATGCTGATAAATCTTTGGCATTATTACATGAGCAAATAAAAGAACCAAATTTAACTCAAGAAAATTTTGAGGCTGCTGTAGCAAGACTGAAAGATTATTATAAAGGTATCGAAACATCTCCTCGTTTTAAATTTAATAAAGTAGTTTATGACGGTACTCCAGGTATGTTTTCTCCAAAAGATAAGTTGGAAAGTTTAGAAACAATGACTTTGGACGATGTGAAAAACCTTTATGAAGAAGTTTTTGTCAAAGGTCAAGGACAAGTTGTTGTATCTGGACCGTTCTCTGCTCACCCTGAATTAAAACAATCTGTGTTTAATTCAGTAGCAGGCTATTCTACTGTTCAACCTTTGAATGTTGATCTAGAAAAAATTTATAAACCAATTGAAAAAGCGCAAGTGCTTACTGATATAAATATGAAAAATCAGGCAAATATTATTCAAGGTTTCAAATTCCAACATAATGGGAATATTAAAGATAAAGCGGCTATGGTTTTGATGAATGAAATCTTTGGAGGTTCTCCATCATCAAGATTGTTTATGGATTTGCGCGAATCAAGAAACTTAGCCTATGCTGTTCGTTCAGGATGTAGCTTTAACGAAGATATGGGTGTGTTTACACTAAGCATTGGTACAACTACTGAAAACCAAGAAACTGGAGAAAAAACTTTTGATAATGTTCAAAAATCAATTGAAGGTTTTAATGAAAATATTCAAAAAATAATG